>JBAUOM010000261.1:0-21424 GCA_049579765.1 Xanthobacteraceae bacterium | reverse complement strand
GCAGCTCCGTAGGCATGCGAGAGGGCGTATCCGAGCTCGCCGCCTTCGTGAATTGAACCCGGCGTCTCCGGCGCAACATGGCTTGGAATGCCGCCGGGGAAGGAGAATTGGGTGAACAGGCGCTTCATGCCCTCTTCATCGGGAGAAATGTTCGGATAGACCTCGCTGTAGGTCCCCTCGAGGTAGGCGTTCGCGACCAGACCGGGACCGCCATGCCCCGGGCCGGTGATGTAGATCATGTCGAGGTCGTGCTTCTTGATCACCCGGTTCAGGTGAACGTAGATGAAGTTCAAGCCTGGCGTCGTTCCCCAGTGGCCGAGGAGCCGGGGCTTGATGTGTTCCTTCGTCAGCGACTGTTTAAGCAGCGGGTTGTCATAGAGATAAATCTGGCCGACCGACAGGTAGTTGGCGGCCCGCCAATACGCATCAATCAACGCCCGCTCTTTCTCAGACAGCACGGTTGCCATTTATTGCCTCCTGATGCCGTGTCATTGGGGTGCGCATCACGCCGACGCGGCCGGTCGTAAGCGTTTCATGATCACCGTGTGGGCGGCAAAGAGCCTGCCGCGTCCTGCGATACAGACCTGCGATACAGACCTGCGATACAGACATGGCGCTCACCTCATATAGTCGATGGGATGCATCGTGGACGGGCCGTCAAGCTGAGTTCGGCTGCCTCATTGCACGCACGGAGTGTTTGGCACGGGAGCGGAGGGTTGCCGCGAAAATTGATTTCGATGTCGAGCCGCGCGGCGATCGCTTCAAAGCGGCGAATAGTCGTTGCATTTTGCAGCTCGCTCCCACCCCCGGCCGATCCCACTCGAGAGCCCGCCGTCGCACGACAGCCACGCTCCCGTTTGCGCGAGTCTTTGGCCGTTCGCGAAAAGGCACCTTGCATTTTCGGGGCTCACGACAGCGGCGGCGTCATCTGCCAATGGATGCCCCGTGGTAGAATGAAGACGCCATTGGCCCGGAGCCTTGATCTGGCTCAAATTCATTTCAGGCGAATGATGATAGGCGTCTAATCGCCTCAGTGCGCCAAATCATGCCTATTCGTGCCGCTCGGAAGCGGCTCCGACAGGCAAATCTGGCGGGCTGACGTTGCGGCTTGGAAACTCGATTGGGGGTAGGCGATGCTCGACCTCCTCTCCTTCCCGGTTGCGCGCTCTGGCTGACTTTCCGTGCATTTTTTCGCCGAATCCGGATGTCCGGTTTTCGCGCCCTTCGGCTTGCGTCCGCGACCCCTCACAGCCGATTGCTGCGTTGTAGCGATTGATCCATGTCAATGCGCGATGATACTTTCGGGCTTCAAAGAAAATTAACGGTCATTGCGCTGCGCACGCCGTCTCTTCTCGCCCGGAAGGAGCACACATGCGTCTGGGTCGTATCGCGAAAGTCGCCGGAGTGCTGGGCAGTGTCGCCCTGGCCATCGCCGGGACGAAGCTTGCGCTCTCCGATAGCGCTCCCCCCGTGCGAACTGCGCAGGCGCCGGCGCAATCGGCGGAGCCAAACCCACTCGAGCGTGCCCGCACGGCGATCGAAAGCCTGATCAATCGCCTGCGTGGACGCGACATGCCAGAGGGCATCGTCAAGACCAACGGCCGCATCGAAGCAACGCAAGTTGACGTATCGGCAAAGTACTCCGGTCGCCTCGCGGCGGTGAACGTGGACGAGGGCGACGAGGTTACCGCCGGACAGGTGGTCGCGACCATCTCGTCGCCGGAAACGGAAGCCCAGCTGCGGCAAGCCCAGGCGCAGGTGTTGAAAGCGAAAAGATCATTGGCCGAAGCCGTAGCAGTCATCGCACAAAGAAAAAGCGATCTGGATTTCACCAGAACGGACTACGAGCGCGGAAAACCGTTGATTGAGCACGGCACCATAACACAGCAGACGCTGGACCTGCGCCGCAACAAATTCGAGGCGGCGGACGCCGCGCATATCGCGGCGAATGCCGCGCGTGACGCAGCGGAGGCGGCGGTCAAGGCCGCCGAGGCCGATGTCGAGCGGCTGCAAGCCATTCTGGTCGACCTGGTGCTGGTGTCGCCGAGAAGCGGACGCGTGCAGTACCGGCTGGCCCGCGCCGGTGAGGTGGTGTCGGCAGGACAGCGCGTGCTGACCATCCTCGATCTCAAAGACGTCTACATGACGATCTACCTGCCGGCGGATGTGGCGGGCAAGCTTACGCTGGGGGAGGAAGCGCGGATCATATTGGATCCGCTCCCGCAAAATGTCTTCCCCGCCACCATCAGCTTCGTGGCGACCGACTCGCAGTTCACGCCCAAGAGCGTCGAGACCGCCGAGGAGCGCCAGAAGCTCATCTTCCGCGTCAAGCTCCAGGGCGACCCCGCGGTCCTGGACAAATACCATAGTGCCGTGAAAACGGGTGTGCGCGGCCTCGGTTTCGTGCGCACCGATCCCAAAATCGCCTGGCCTGCCGAGCTTGCCGTGAAGCTACCAGAATGACCAACCCCGTTGTTGCCAGGGTCGAGCGGGTGACGCACCGCTACGGCAAGACGTTCGCGCTCAACGACCTCACCCTCGATATTCCCGCCCGTTGCATGGCGGGACTGATCGGACCCGACGGGGTGGGCAAGTCCACCTTGCTCGCCCTCGTCTCGGGTGTGCGCAAGATCCAGACCGGCAAGGTCGCGGTCCTCGACGGGGACATGGCGGACGAGCACCATCGCCGCGCGAGTTACGGCCGCATCGCCTACATGCCGCAGGGGCTCGGCCGCAATCTCTATCCGACGCTCAGCGTTTTCGACAACATCGACTTCTTCGGCCGCTTGTTCGGCCAGGGCGCCGCCGAGCGGCGCGCGCGCATCGACGAGCTTCTCAAAGCCACGGGGCTCGATCCGTTTGGAGATCGCCCGTGCGGCAAGCTCTCAGGCGGCATGAAGCAGAAGGTAAGCCTCTGCTGCTCGCTGATGCACGATCCCGATCTGCTTGTTCTCGACGAGCCCACCACGGGCGTCGATCCGCTCTCCCGCCGTCAGTTCTGGGAGCTGATCGATTCGATCCGTGCGCGTCGGCCGATGATGAGCGTGATCGTGGCGACCGCTTACATGGACGAGGCGAGCCGGTTCGATTGGCTCGCCGGGATGGACGACGGCAAGGTCATCGCGCAGGGCGCGCCAAAGGAGATTCTCGCCAAAGCGCAAAAGACCAATCTGGACGATGCTTTCATTGCCCTGCTGCCACCGGAAAAGCGCGGCCTGCATCAGGAGGTCATCGTGCGGCCGCGTACCGAGAGCGATGACAAGACGCCGGCGATCGAGGCGGAGGGGCTCACGCGCCGGTTCGGCGATTTCGTCGCCGTCGACCATGTCAGCTTTCGCATCGGACGCGGCGAGATCTTCGGCTTCCTCGGCTCGAACGGCTGCGGAAAAACGACAACCATGAAGATGATGACGGGCCTCCTGCCGGTCACCGAAGGCTCGGCCAAACTATTCGGCAAGCCGATGGGCGCCGACGACATGCAAGCGCGTCAAGATGTCGGTTACATGTCGCAGGCGTTTTCCCTCTACAGTGAGCTCACGGTGCGGCAGAATCTCGAGCTGCACGCACACCTCTATCACCTGCCCGCAAACGAGATCAAAGGTCGTATCGAGGAGCTGCTCGAACGCTATGATCTGAAAAGCGCGGCCGATGCGAAGCCGGAAAGCCTGCCGCTCGGCGTCAAGCAGCGGCTGCAGCTTGCGGTGGCCGTGCTGCACCGGCCTCCCATCCTCATTCTCGACGAGCCCACCTCGGGCGTCGACCCGGTTGCCCGCGACGCGTTCTGGCGCACCCTGATCGATCTCTCCCGCAATGACGGGGTCACCATCTTCCTCTCGACCCACTTCATGAACGAGGCCGAGCGCTGCGACCGCATTTCGCTGATGCATCGCGGTCGGGTGCTCGCGGTCGGCGTGCCGAGGGAGCTGGTCAAGGAGCGCGGCAGCGCTACTCTGGAGGACACCTTCATCAGCTATCTGGAGGAAGCAGGCGGTACCGACAAAGCAAAGAAGGCCGAGGCGCCGCAGCCAGCGGAGGCGCCAAAACCAACGACCTCGTCGGCCAAGGCCCTTCCATCCCATGCCTCCAGGCGGTTCGATCCCGGACGGCTATGGGCTTATGCCCGGCGCGAGACGATGGAGCTCCTGCGCGATCCCATACGGCTGTCGTTCGCGTTCGTCGGCCCTGTCATCTTGATGTTCGCGTTCGGCTACGGCATCACCTTCGACGTCGAGAATCTCAATTTCGCGGCCTTCGATCAGGACCGCACGCCGGAAAGCCGAAGGCTGCTCGAAGGGTTCTCGGGCTCCCGTTATTTCTCCCCACGACCTCCGATCGGCTCCCCAGCGGAGCTGGAGCGACGCATGCGGAGCGGGGAGCTGGCTGTCGTCGTCGAAATCCCATCCGGGTTCGGCCGGGACCTGGCAAACCTACGTTCGCCCGAGGTCGCCTTCTGGATCGACGGCGCCATGCCGTTCCGCGGCGAGACCGCGAAAGGATACGTCACCGGCGTGACATTGCGCTACGCACAGGACCTCGCGGTCGAACGCCTCGGGCCCAACGCCGCATCCAACGTCTATCTTGGCGGCCTCAAGCTCGAAAATCGTTTCCGCTACAACCAGGGCTTCAAGAGCGTGTTCGCCATGGTTCCGAGCACCATGGTGATGATCCTGGTTTTGATCCCGGCAATCATGGCGAGCATCGCTGTGGTGCGCGAGAAGGAAACCGGTTCAATTGCCAATTTTCGCTCGACTCCCATCAGCAAGTTCGAGTTCCTCTTCGGCAAGCAGGTCCCGTATGTCGCTGTTGGAATAGTGACATTCGGTGTTCTGCTGCTGATGGCCTATTTCGTTTTCAACGTGCCGGTCAAAGGATCCTTTGGAGCCCTGGCGTTCGGTGTGCTGCTCTACGTTTTCTCGACTTGCGGTTTCGGGCAACTCGTCTCGACCTTCACCCGGACACAGGTGGCGGCAGTCTTTGCCACCACAATTCTGGCCGTCATCCCCACAGTGAATTTTTCGGGTCTGCTCGTCCCCGTGTCCTCCCTCACCGGCCAGGGAAGGGTGATCGGCCTGATGTTTCCAGCGGCGTGGTTTCAGCCGATCAGCGTCGGCACTTTCACCAAGGGGCTTGGCTATTCTGCTCTGTGGTTCAATGCGCTCGTGCTCGCGCTGTTCGCGGTGGGCTACCTCACCGCCGCGCAGTTGATTCTGCAGAAGCAGGAGCGCTGAAATGTCGGTGGCGAGCGAGACAGCAGGGACCCGCGAGCGGGCGACCTCGCAAGCAGTGACCAAGGCGAACCGGCCGAAGGGCAGCCGGTTCGCGAAGCTGCTGGTGCACCTCGCCAATATCTATCGGCTGATGATCAAGGAGCTGCACGGCATCCGCTCGGATCCGGTCATGCTTGCGCTCGTGGCCTATAGCTTCACGATAGCCGTTTACGCGGCTGCCACCGGTGCCCGGACCGAAGCAACCAACCTCTCGGTCGCTATCGTGGACGAAGACCATTCCGACCTGTCGCGCCGCATTGCGGATGGCCTCACGCCGCCCACGTTCAAGCCGGCCGTGGAAATTGCAGCGACGGACATCGACGCAGGGATGGATTCGCAACGCTTCATGTACGTCATCGAAATTCCCCCGAAGTTCCAAGCGGATATTCTTGCCGGGCGGCAGCCCTCGGTGCAAATCAATGTCGATGCCACCGCGGTCGCCCAGGCCGCCAATGGGATGACCTACATCCAGAACGTCATCGTCAACTATGTGACCGAATTCATCACGGGACGCGAAGGATTGCTCGGTGCTCCGGTCAAGATGGTTACACGCGCAAAGTTCAATCCGAATTTCAATTCGAGCTGGTTCACCTCCGTGATGCAGATCATCAACAATCTTACGATGTTGGCCGTCATCCTGACCGGTGCGGCGCTCATTCGCGAGCGCGAGCAGGGCACGGTCGAGCATCTGCTTGTGATGCCTGTGGTTCCGGCCGAAATCATGCTCTCGAAGATCCTGGCCAATGGCATCGTGATTCTGGTTGCAACGGGAATATCGCTGCTGCTTGTGGTGCAATGGTGGCTGCAAGTGCCGGTCGCCGGATCGGTTCTCCTGTTTCTTGGCGGCTCCTGCTTTTATGTGTTCACGGTCGCGGCGCTCGGCATTCTTCTCGCCACGGTCGCATCCACAATGGGCCAGTTCGGATTACTCGCGATCCCGGTATTGCTGGTGATGATGCTCCTTTCCGGAAGCACCACGCCGATGGAAAGCATGCCGGTCTGGCTGCAGTACGTTATGAAGGTGATCAGCCCAACGCCCCATTTCGTGATTTTCGCGCAAGATGTGCTTTATCGCGGGGCCGATTTCTCCATCGTCTGGATGGAGATTCTGGCGATGACCCTCATTGGCTCCGTTTATTTTGCCGTCGCACTCTATCGTTTCCGCCGCGTCATTTTCAGCGGCTGACGTCGCGACCCGCGCGATGCCAGTGGCGTCCGGCTCGTGACCGAGCTGGCGGATCACCCACAGGACCGAGCGTATGGTGCGGGCAACGCCCACATGAGGACGTCGAGCAAATGGATAGTGCTATTCTCTCCGCCACGTCTGCGCTGGCCGGCTCCTTGATTGGTGGGCTTTCGACCCTCGCGGCCTCCTGGCTCACCCTGCGCGGGCGGGTGCGGGCGCAAGCGCTGATCCAAGAGGCGGCGAAGCGCGAGGCCCTCTACGCAGAGTTCATCATCGAAGCGTCCAGACGCCTTACCGATGCTTGGGCTCATCATGCCGAAAGCCCTGAGGTTGTCGCCGGGCTCTACTCTATTGTCCAGCGGATGCGGCTCACATCGTCAGATGAAGTCATCCGCGTTGCCGACCAAGTGACCCGCCTCGTCATCCACGCCTATGCCTCACCTGACAGATCGTTTGACGAGTTACGGGCGCACATCGCGGCGCAAGATGAGCAATGGGACCCCCTGCGGGAGTTCGCCGAGGCGTGCAGGGTGGAGTTGCGCTCCCTCCGCGGATGATCCACGGATGCCTCGCGAGCCCCATGCTCTCCGAAGCCGGCGGTGCCATTGACTTAGATCAAGGTTCGGCTTGCCTTATCTGCCATTCTTAATAACGAGAGACGATTTCAACCAAGGAGGGCACCATGGCTTCGCAAAGCAGTATCCACTTCTTCCTCAATTGGACCAAGGAGCGGATCGACGAGATGGATGCCACGCTGGCATCCCTCGAAAGCAAAACCGCGGAACTGCGCTCTGAGTCCCGCTCCAAAGCCGATCAGGTCATTGCCGACCTGCGCAAGAAGCGCGACGAATTCGAAAGCACCGCCAAGAAGCAAGCCGAGGCGGGCGAGGCCGCCTGGGACGCGACCATGAAGAGGTTGGAAGCCCAGTGGAAGGGCTTCGAGACTGAAGTCAATAATTACCTCGAGGGGATCGGCAGGGACATCAAGCAACAGCAGGCCGTGTTCCAGAGCCAATTCAGCGCGCAGATGAACGCCTGGCGTGAAACGGCGGACAAGACCCATGCGGCCGCAGCGGAATTCGCGGCCGAGCGGCGGAAGGATCTCGACGCGGCGGTATCGCGCATGAAGGCCGATGCCGCCGCCGCGCAGGAAAAGCTGCAGAAGCTTGCAGGGGCGGGGAACGAATCCTGGTCCGCCCTCAATGCCGCCTTGGCTGCAAGCCGTGCTGCTTTCGATCGCGCCAATCAGACTGCCCGAGAGGCGCTCGAGCGCGCAGCAAGCTCGGGCCGATAAGCCGACCGTGACGGCCGGCAGGTGATTCCGGTCGCCATTTCATCGAATGCTAGTCGATGATGTGGTAGCCGCCGTCGATGTAGAGCGTCTCCCCGGTGATGAGGCGGGCGGCGTCGTGCGCCAGGAAGGCGGTCGCGACGCCCACGTCCTCGATGCTGACGAGGCTGCGCGCCGGCGCCTTGGCTTTCGCCTTGTCGAGCAGCGCGTCGAACTCGGGAATCCCCGAGGCGGCCCGCGTCGCCAGCGGCCCGGGCGAGATGGCGTGGACGCGGATGCCCTTCGGGCCGAGCTCGGCGGCGATATAGCGCACCGCGCTCTCCAGCGCCGCTTTGGCGACGCCCATGATGTTGTAGTTCTTAACCACCATCTGGCTGCCGTAATACGTCATCGTGAACAACGTGCCGCCCTTGCGCATCAGCGGCTCTGCCAGATGTGCCATGCGAATGAACGTCCAGCAGGACACGTCCATGGTGGTGAGAAAGCCCTCGCGCGACACGTCGACGACGCGCCCCTGCAGCGCGTCCTTGGGCGAAAAAGCGATGGAATGCACGACGAAATCGAGCTTGCCCCAGTCCTTGGCGATGCGCTCGAACACCGCTTCCATCTGGCCGGGTGTGCGCACGTCGAGCGGCATCATGATCGGAGCCTCGAGCTCGCGGACAAGCGGCTCGACGTATTTCTTGGCCTTGTCGTTGAGGTAGGTCACCGCCAGCTCGGCGCCGAACGCGCGGAACGCCTTGGCGCAGCCCCATGCGATCGACTGATCGTTGGCGATGCCGACGATAAGACCCTTCTTACCTTCGAGCAGCTTCGCCTTCACGGCCGGGATCATTGCGACGGGCCCGCGCTAGTCGGTGCTGAACGGACCGACCGACACGCTGCCCCTTTCTTCCGGCGGCAGGGTGCTCACGGCGAGTTCCAGGCGCCGCGCTTCGTCGTCCAGGCCGATCCAGCGCAACTTGCGTATCAGTTTCGCCCATTCATGCGGCGGCTGCCGGTGTACGGAAGCGTCTTCGTTCTTGAGCGTCCGCTCCATTAACGTCCTCCATTTTCTCCCTTTATGGCTTATGGCTGCGCATCATTGCGCGAATGCAATTCAACGGCGGTCGATCCGCAAGGGCCGCTTTTTTCAGCTCTTTCCGGCCGGCCACCCGTTGGAGAAGGCCCGGCTGATCTTGTTCATGCTCTTTTGGCACTCATCGGCCAGCCGTTGGCCGTCTTCCGCGACCATTTTCATCCGCTCCGCCCCGCATTCCTGGTAGGCCGCCACCGCTTCCGGGACGGAGCGGGTGGCGGACAGCTTGGTGGCGAGCCCGCTCCAGAGCTCGACTTCCGACTGAACGCGAGCAAGCCAGGCGCGGCTGGCTTCCTCATACGCGCCCAGAAGCTCCTTTTGCAGATCGTGCATTGCCTCGGCTCGCTCCGGCCCCATGCCGAACGCCGGCCTTGCCGAACGGGTCGCGTCGGTTGATTTGGTATTCATGATCATTTCCTCCCTGAGCTCATTGCTAGTGTCATCCGGATAATAGACCATTGATGTAGATCAAGGTCGTGCCTGGCATGGGAACCACATTATATTGATGATGCTTCCAAGGGAGCGAAGCAATGACCACCAAGCCGGACCAGCTGCTGCCGTCGGCGGGCGACTTCATGAAGAAGCTCGCGCTCGCCGAGGCGGAAGAAGCGGAAAAGCAGGCGCGCAAGCTCGCCGAGGCGGAAGCCGAACAGAAAGCGCTGCTCGATCAGCTCACCAAGGCGTCCGGCCTGTCCGACGAAGAGGCGATCCAGCGCGCGATCAAGATCATCGAGCGCGCGGTGAGCAACGGCCGCACCGAGGTGCAGGTCCATCGCTTTCCCAACCGGCTGTGCACGGATAAAGGGCGCGCCATCAACCAGCAGGAGCCGGGTTGGGAAAACACGCTGACCGGCCGGCCGAAGGAGATCTATGAGCTGTGGGCGAAGTACTTCCGTCCGCGCGGCTACAAGCTGAGGGTCGAGATCGTCGACTTTCCCGGCGGGATGCCGGGGGACGTCGCCATGACGTTGAAGTGGGGCTGAGCCGCCTGCGCTCGACGTCCGGGCGGATCACCGAATCCGGAATCGTTCCAAGGCGAAGATAGAAAATGCGCGCAGTGTCTACGCCGTAGCGGCGATGATCGCCATCGTCGCCTCCCCTGCTCTCGCGCAGGCAACGCGCAAGGCCAAGACGCAGCGGCCCCCGGCGGCGACTTCCTACGACGTGTACCGCGGCGGGAGGCGGATTGGTCGCGACCCCGACCCCAACATTCGGTTCGAGATCTTCCGGGAGCAGAATTGGCGCAAAGGGGGATGACGCGTTCTACCCGGACAGCATCGCCAGCCTCAAACGGAAACACAGGCGCAGGAGCACAGACAATGGCATCCAGCCCGAAGCAGCCACCCTCGATCGGTGCATTCACGTCGCCGTTCGGCATGTTCGCGCCCGCGATGGAATACATGGTCGACGCCGCGCAGCGCAGCGTGTTGTTCTTCGACGTCATGCGCCAGCGCGGCAACCAGTACCGCGCGCATTTGGCCGAGACCGCCCCGCATGTGCTCGACTACGAGGTGGAGTTGCTCGTCGACGGCAGGACGCTCGAGCGGCCGGTCAACTACGCCCTCGTGAAGGTGGTTCCTCCACCCGGGATCGAGCTCGATCCGCGGCGCCGGCCGTTCGTCGTCGTCGACCCGCGCGCCGGGCATGGGCCCGGGATCGGCGGGTTCAAGGCCGACAGCGAGATCGGCGTGGCGTTCAAAGCCGGGCATCCCTGCTATTTCGTCGGCTTCCTGCCCGACCCGATGCCGGGTCAGACCATCGAGGACATCGCGCGCGCCGAGGCGCTCTTCCTCGAGAAGGTCATCGCGCTGCACCCGCAGGCCGACGGCAAGCCGTGCGTCGTCGGCAATTGCCAGGCGGGATGGGCGGTCATGATGCTCGCCGCCGTTCGCCCCGAGCTGTTCGGCCCCATCATCATCGCCGGGTCGCCGCTCTCGTACTGGGCCGGCGTGCACGGCAAGAACCCGATGCGCTACAGCGGCGGCCTCTTGGGCGGCAGCTGGTTGACCGCCTTCGTCAGCGATCTCGGCCACGGCAAGTTCGACGGCGCTTGGCTGGTGCAGAATTTCGAGAACCAGAACCCCGCCAACACCCTGTGGACCAAGCAGTACAACCTCTATTCCAAGATCGACACCGAGGCGCCGCGCTATCTGGATTTCGAGCGCTGGTGGGGTGGCCACGTCAATCTCAACGCCGAGGAGATCCAGTTCATCGTCGACGAGCTGTTCGTCGGCAACAATCTCGCGGCGGGAAGGATCCAGACGTCGGACGGCACCGCGATCGACCTGCGCAACATCCGCTCGCCCGTCGTGGCGTTCTGCTCGAAGGGCGACAACATCACGCCGCCCCAGCAGGCGCTCGGATGGATCCTCGACCTCTATGAGAACGTCGACGACATCCGCTCCTACGGCCAGACGATCGTCTACACCGTGCACGAGCGCGTCGGTCACCTCGGCATCTTCGTCTCCGGAGGCGTGGCGAAGAAGGAGCACGGCGAGTTCTCGAGCAATATCGACCTGATCGATACGCTGCCGCCCGGGCTCTACGAGGCCGTGTTCGAAGCCAAGACCGCGGACACGGCCAATCCCGATCTCGCGACCGGCGATTGGGTGATGCGCTGCGAGGAGCGGACCTTGGACGACATTCGAGCGCTCGGCGGCAACGACGCGGCCGACGAGCGGCGCTTCGCCACCGCCGCCCGGGTTTCCGAGACCAACCTCGCGCTCTATCGCACATACGCGCAGCCGATCGTGCGCGCGCTGGTCAATCCTTCCCTGGCGGAATGGATGCAGCAGCTGCATCCGCTGCGGCTGCAATTCGAGATGTTTTCCAACGCCAACCCGATGATGGCCTCGGTCGCCGCCTGGGCCGAGCAGGTTCGCAAGGACCGCCAGCCCGCGGCCGCCGGCAACCCGTTCGTCGCGCTGCAGGAGAACGTCTCCCGCCAGATCGTCGCGGCGCTCGACGCATGGCGGGACGCCAGCGAGACGCTGGCCGAGCGGACATTCCTGGCGGCGTACGGCCTGCCGACGCTGCAGGCCGCCGTCGGGGTCGACCCGGCCGGCACGCGTCCGCTGCGCAAGGCAGCGAAGAGCCCGCTGCATCGCGAGCTGCTGCAGGTACGCATCGCCGAGCTCAAGTCGCGCATCCCCCTCGGAGGCGTGCGCGAAGCCGTGATCCGCGGGATGCTCCATGCCGGCATGGCGCGCGCCAGCGTCGACGAACGCGGCTTCGAGGCGGTGCGGCGCATTCGCCGCGCGCACGGCGACATCCCGCTGTCGGTCTTCAAGGCGACGGTGCGCGAGCAATTCAACATGCTGCTCATCGACACCGATGCTGCGCTCGCCGCGATTCCGTCCATGCTCCCGCCCGATGCCGAGACCCGCCGGAAGGCTTTCGGCCTTATCCCCGAGGCGCTGGGGGCGCGCGGTGAATTGTCCGCCGAGGAGGCCAAGCGATTGGACGCGGTCGCGCGGCTGTTCGGTGTCGAAACCGGGTCGGCGGCGGCGCCCAATCTTGTGGTCGTCCAGGCCAAGGCGTCATGAGAGCGCGTCCGCAAATGCGCGGGTGGTTCCGGCAGGTGAGGAGGGCGCATGGTCACCGGCAATGACAGCGAGATCGGCACCATCGCTGCGGTCGGCCCGCTCGGCGATCCGCCGCACTCGAAATACGAGCGGCTCATCGCGCGCGCAAAGCAGGTTCCCCCCGCCGCCACCGTCGTCGTGCATCCCTGCGACGAGACTTCGCTGCGCGGCGCCACCGCGGCGGCGGAGGCCGGCATCATCGTCCCCGTTCTGGTCGGACCGGCCGCCAGGATTGCCGCCGTCGCCCGCGAGCATGGGATCGACATCGATCGTTTCGAGATCGTCGACGCGCCCCACAGCGAGGCGGCCGCGGCAAAAGCAGTCGCGCTGATTCACGAATCCAAGGGCGAGCTGCTGATGAAAGGCAGCCTGCACACCGACGAGCTCATGCGCGAGGTGACCTCGGGCAAGACCGGGCTGCGCACGGCGCGACGTATCAGCCATGTATTCGTGATGGACGTGCCGACCTATCCCGAAACGCTGTTCATCACCGACGCCGCGATCAACATCTTTCCCGACCTCGATGCCAAGCGCGACATCGTGCAGAACGCCATCGACCTGTTCACGCAAGTCGGTCTCGGCACCCCGCGCGTTGCGATCCTCTCCGCAGTCGAGACGGTAACCGCCAAGATTCCCTCGACCATCGACGCGGCCGCGCTATGCAAGATGGCCGAACGCGGGCAGATCACCGGCGGCGTCCTCGACGGGCCGCTCGCTTTCGACAACGCGATCGATCCCGAGGCGGCGAAGATCAAGGGCATAAAGTCCGCGGTCGCCGGCCGCGCGCAGATCCTGGTCGTGCCCGATCTCGAGGCCGGCAACATGCTCGCCAAGAACCTCAGCTTCCTAGCCAAAGCGGACTCGGCGGGGATCGTGCTGGGCGCGCGCGTGCCGATCATCCTGACCTCGCGCGCCGACTCCGTGCGCGCGCGCATGGCCTCCTGCGCGGTCGCCGTGCTCTACGCGCATGCGCGCCGCGGCACTGCGGCGCTGCCGGCGGCCTAGCCCGCGATGGACACCATCCTCGTCGTCAACGCCGGCTCCTCGAGCGTCAAGTTCCAGGTGTTCGAGGCGAACGGGAAGAGCGATCTCGCGCGGCTGGTCAAGGGACAGATCGACGGCATTGGCGCGCACCAGCGGCTGCGCGCCGCCAACGCCGATGCGACGGTGCTGATCGATGAGAGCTATGCGCCCGAGCGTGTGGCCGACGTTGCGGCCGCGCTGACGATCGTGGCAGGCTGGCTGCGCGAGACGCACAGCGTGCACCCGGTCGCCGTGGGGCATCGGGTGGTGCACGGCGGCCCGCGCTACGACCGGCCGGTCCTCGTCGATGCGGATGTGCTCGCCGATCTCGAACGCTTCGTCGCGCTGGCGCCGCTTCACCAGCCGAACAACCTCGCGCCGATCCGATCGCTTCTCGCCGGCGCCCCCGGCCTTCCGCAGGTCGCCTGCTTCGACACCGCATTCCACCGCGGCCACGACGCGCTCGCCGACCACTACGCGCTCCCGGAGCGCTTCTACGCCGAGGGCGTGCGCCGGTACGGATTCCACGGCCTGTCGTACGAGTTCATGGCCGGCCGGCTGCCGCAGGTGGCGCCCGCGATCGCGGCCGGGCGCGTGATCGTCGCCCATCTCGGCAGCGGCGCCTCGATGTGCGCGCTCTCGGGCGGGCGCAGCATCGAGAGCACCATGGGCTTCACCGCGCTCGACGGCTTGCCAATGGGGACGCGGCCGGGGCAGATCGATCCCGGCGTCGTGCTCTACCTTATCACGGAAAAGCGCATGACCGCCGCGCAGGTCCAGGATCTCTTCTATGCCGAATGTGGCCTGAAGGGCCTCTCCGGCATCAGCAATGACGTGCGCGAGCTGGAGGCGAGCGCCGACCCGCGGGCGCGCTTCGCTCTCGACTATTTCGCCTATCGCGTCGGGCTCCAAGCAGGCCAGCTCGCTGCGGCGCTCGGCGGCATCGACGCCTTCGTGTTCACGGCCGGCATCGGGGAAAACTCACTCGGCATGCGCGCGCGCATCGTGGAGCGGCTCGCCTGGCTCGGCGGCGTGCTCGATTCGCAGGCCAACGCCGCCGGCGCCGCCTCGATCGCCGCGCGAGACAGCCGCATCGGTCTCTATGTCGTCCCCACCGACGAGGAGCTCATGATTGCGCGCCATACCTTGGCGCTGCTGAGCGCGTGTGGCGCGCGCCTGGATGTGCTGAAAGTTCAAGGTGAATCGGCGCCCAGCTGATATTGCGACAAACCATTGCAAAGGAACCGCCCGTCGACGGCATTGTGTCGCCGGTGCTCCTCGGTCAGTTCCTCGGTCACGGCCACCCACGCGCGGTCCTCCTCTTCATCGCCGCCGGCGCGCTCGTTGCGGTCATCACGGTCGTCTTGGGCATGTCGGGCCGGCGCAATCTGCAGTCATGACCGTCACGCTCCTGTAAGATAGGCTGAACGCCCAGGGAGCCGGAAAATGCCTTCTCGGGAATCGAGGTCGAGTAGTGCTCGGGCTGCGGCGGCAGCGATGATCGCGTGGCTCGCGGCCTCTCCGGTCAACGCCGCCGACTTCTACGCCGGCAAGAGCATCGATTTCATCATCGGCAGCGACGTCGGCGGCGGCTACGACATCTATGCCCGCCTCCTCGCGAGGCACCTGCCGCGCTTCATTCCCGGCAATCCGATCATCGTCCCCAAGAACCAGCCCGGCGCCGGCAGCGGGCGCGCGGCGGCCTTCCTCTACGGGGTGGCGCCCAAGGACGGCTCGGTGATCGGCGCGGTCTTTCCCGGCGCGATCATGGGGCCGCTACTCGACGACCGTGCCCAGACGCTCTACGACCCGGTCAAGTTCCAGTATCTCGGCAGCGCCGACAGCGCGACGCGGCTCTGCGTCACCCAACAGCACTCGCAGACCAAGCGCTTCGAGGATGCGCTCGAGCGCAAGACGATCATGGGCGCGAGCGCGGCCGGAGGCTCGACGCGCGATTACGCCAACATGCACAGGAAGACGACCGGGGCGATGTTCGATCTGGTCGGCGGCTACAAGGGCAGCGCCGATATCCTCCTGGCGATGGAACGCGGCGAGGTCGACGGCATGTGCGGGCTCGATTGGGCGAGCCTGAAATCGCAGCGTCCGGACTGGGTCCGCGACCGCACCGTGAACCTCCTCGTCCAGGTCGGTCTCGAGTCGGAGGCGGAGCTCAATCAGCTCGGCGTCCCGCAGATCTGGAAGTTCATCGCCGACGCGGACGACAGGAAGGCGGTCGAGCTGATCGTCGGCCAGCAGGCATTCGGGCGGCCCTACCTGGCGCCACCCGGCACCGCGGCCGAACCGCTCGCCATCCTGCGCGACGCCTTTGCCGCGACCATGCGGGACAAGGACTTCCTCGCCGACGCCGAGCGCACGCGCATCGACGTGGTGGCCTCCAGGGGCGAGAAGGTGCAGCGGCTGGTCGAACAGCTCTACGCCACGCCGAAGGCGACGGTCGAACGGGCGAAGGACCTGATCAAGCCGTAGCGCGAACGCTTCATTCCCTTGCTCGCCATCTACAATCCACCTTCCTGCAGCCGCTGAAGCGCGAGCGCCAGAATTGCCACCCCTCCTATGTCATCCCCGCGCAAGCGGGGATCCATGCTCCAGCGGCCTCTGTTTGCGGCATCATGGGTCCCCGCTGTCGCGGGGACGACACTCCGGTAAAGGTCATACTCTCACGTCTCGTGCCGACATTCACTTACCCGGCAGGAAGGCCTCGGTATAGAGCTTGGCGGGATCGGGCTCGGTCGGCAGCAGTTGCAGCTCGACGTAGGATTTGGCGAGCGTGGCGAGCGCGCTCGGGCTGAACTTACCGTCATCCGAGAACATCGGCATGAGCTCGTCGTAGACCCGCGCGGTGATCGCCTCGTCCTTGTTGGTGACCTCCTTGGCGATGGCCACGGTCTCCGCCTTGTTCTTGCGCATGAACGCGATGGTCTCGAACCATCCCCGCAGGAATCCGCGCACGGCCTCGGGCCGCTCCGCGATCAGCTTGTCGGTGGCGAAGATCACGTGGATGTGGAAATCCTTGATATCGGTGAAGCGGACGAGGATGCGGCCCTCCCCGCGCTTCTCGAGCTCGAAGGCGTTGCCGATGTCCATGATCGCGCCGTCGATGTCGCCGCGCTTCATCGCCGCGATCTGTCCCGGCATGGCGCCCATGGGCGCGATGTCGATGCCTTTCGGGCCCCAGCCCTGCCGCCGCGAGGTCTCGCTCACCAGCCAGTAGGTGAGCGAGCCCGCGGTCGACACGCTGATCTTCCTGCCCTTGAGGTCGGCCACATCCTTCGGGCCGTCGGGACGCACCACGATGGCGAGCAGGAGCGGCGGTCCTGCCATCGCGGCGACGGCCTTGATGGGCGAGCCCTTGACGATGAACGCCATCGCCGGGCCGGAACCGAGCGCAATATCGAGGCTGTCCGACGCCATCGCCTGCTGCATGCGGGCGTCGCCGGCGAAGGCGACCGACTCGATCTCGAGCCCGTTCTTGGCAAAGAGGCCTTTACGCATGCCGATGTCGAGCGGCACGAACGAGAACGCCTCCGGCACGGCTTTGCCGACACGAAGCTTCTCGGCGGCGCAAAGACACGACATCGCGCCGCTCGCGGCGAACACGAGAATCACGGCGGCGGCGCGGATCAGCAAGCGCAACGGCGCATTCCTCGGCATGGCGTGTCTCCCGGTTTCATGACAATTTCATCTTGAGAAGCCGCTCGGCGTTGCCGACGAAGACCTTGCGTCGATCGTCCTCGGCAATGTCGAGTCGCCTGATGGTTTCGATGGTCGGCGCGATCGGGCCGAGCGGCGTGTCGGTCGCGAACACGACGTGGTCGCTGCCGAAGAACTCGAGCCCGCAGCGTACCGCCTGGATGCCCCCGCCGAACAGCGCCGTGTCGCCGTAGAAATCGTGCAGATAGTCGAGGTGCGGCCGCTTGAGCGAGGGCAGGATATTGGAATAGTCCTCGTCGCTGGTGCGGCTGCCGAGCACGTCGAGGCCGGGGCCGACGCGGCCGTCGTAGTACGGGATCATGCCGCCGAGATGATGGGTGACGATCTTGAGCCCGGGATAGCGGTCCAACAACCCGTTGAACACCATCCGCACCATGGCCACGGAGGTGTCGTAGGGCCAGCCGAAACACCACCACATCTCGAACCGCGATTTCGCCTCGGCCGGATAATCCGGCATGCTCGCGGTGCGCGCAGGATGCAGCCAGATCGGCAGATCGAGCTCCGCCATGGTGGCGAAAATGGGCTCGAAGGCGGGGTCGTCGAGCGGGCGGCCAGCCACGCTGGTGAAGATCTGAATGCCCCCGGCACCGAGCTCGTTCACCGCGCGCCGCGCTTCCGCAACCGAGCCCGCCACGTCCGTCATCGACACCGCTGCGACGAAAGTCGGAAAGCGTTCGGGATGGCGCGCACACAATTCCGCCATGGCATCGTTGCCGATCCGCGCCAGTCCGATACCGACCTCGCCGGTGGCGAAATCCTCGATCGGCGGGTTCGGCAGCGAAACGATCTGGCGGTAGTCACCGAACCGATCCATCTCGCGGAAACGCTCGTCGAGGTCGAACAGTTTTTTGACGCCGCGCAAGCGTGCCGCGATGTTGCCCAGACGCGGCGCGATGCGATTCATCTCCTGGAAGAATTTTTCCGGGACGATGTGGCAATAAATGTCGACGATCGTGTCGTTGGGCATGCCGGTTGCTCTCTATTTCGCCTCATCCTGAGGAGCGCGCATGTCGCGCAGTTTCCTTGAACTCGAGTTGGCGCGCGCGTCTCGAAGGATGGTCGGCCCCGGAGTGGCCTCATGCTTCGAGACGCCTCGCAGCGCGTGCGTGCTGGTGAGCCGAACTGTTTTCTGCCTCGCGCCGCGATGCTCCTCAGTATGAGGACCGACTATCTCGGTTGCTGCGCCTAGCCAGCTCATCAAAACTTCGTTCGATCCGCGCCCTTGAGCCCCAGCATCGCGCGCGCCTCCTTCGCAGTGGCGACCTCGTAGCCGAGCTCCTCGATCAGGCGCCTTATCTTCGCGACCTGCTCGCCATTGCTCTTCGCGAGCTGGCCGCGGCCGATATACAAGCTGTCCTCGAGGCCCACACGCACGTTGCCGCCCATCATCACCGCCTGGGTGGCGAATGGCATCTGGAAACGTCCGGCCCCCAGCACCGACCACTGATAGTCGTCGCCGAACAGCTTGTCGGCCGTGCGCTTCATGAACAGCAGGTTCTCCATGTCGGCGCCGATGCCGCCGAGGATCCCGAAGATGAGCTGCAGGAAGATCGGCGGCTTGAACCAGCCTTTGTCGACGCCGTGGGCGAGGTTGTAGAGATGCCCGGTGTCGTAGCATTCGTGCTCGAACTTGGTGCCGTGCCCCTCGCCCATCAGCTTCGAGATCTTCTCGATGTCGGCGAAGGTGTTGCGGAAGATGGTCTCGTTGGTGCCGAGCAGATACGGCTCCTCCCATTGGTGCTTCCACGTCTTGTAGCGGGCGGCCATGGGATAGAGCGCGAAGTTCATCGAACCCATGTTGAGCGAGCACATTTCCGGCGAGAACTTCATCACGCCGGCGAGCCGCTCCTCGACCGCCATGGTCGGCGATCCGCCGGTGGTGATGTTGACGACGGCGTCGGTCGCCTGCTTGATGCGCGGAAGAAACTGGGTGAACACGGCGGGATCCCCGGTCGGACGGCCGTCTTCGGGGTTGCGCGCGTGCAGGTGCAGGATGGCGGCCCCCGCCTCCGCCGCGGCGATCGCCTGGGCGGCGATCTGGTCGGGCGTGACCGGCAACGCCTCCGACATGGTCGGCGTGTGGATCGCGCCGGTGACGGCGCAGGTGATGATGACCTTGTCGGACTTGGCAGCCATGGTTTTCTCCCGGGGTCCTCGCGATTTTCTGTCAGGTCAGGTTGTGCGGGCATCCGCCGCAAAGCGCAAGCGCCGCTCGAGCGGCAAGAGCTGCCAGCCGAAGCGGTCGGCGACAAGGCCCCAGATGCCCTTGGGCGCCAGCAGCATCACCGCGATGGCGACGGCGCCCAGCATCAGAAGATAGAGGCTGCCGAGGTCGGCCAGCGTCTGCCGCAGCAGGAAGAACACGATGGTGCCGATGATCGGCCCCTCCACCCGCCCGATCCCGCCGATGACGGTGATGAAGATCACGAATGCGGTCCAGTCGTTGAGGCTGAAGGCGGTGTCGGGAGAAATCCGCAGCTTCTGGAGGAAGATCAGCGCGCCGATCATGGCGGTGCCGAAGGCGGTCAGGATATAGACCACGAGCTTGGTGCTCCGGACGTCGACGCCGTTCGATCGCGCCGCGAGCTCGTTGTCGCGGATCGCCGTGAGCGCAAGCCCGTAGCGCGAGCGCAGCAGCAGCACGATCGCGACGAGCACGACGACGACGAGCGCCAGCGCCACCCAGTAGATCAGGAACTCCCGCATCTGCCGGCTCGGCGCCATCGCGATCACCATCCCCGCCGGCAGGCTGATGCCGGATCCGCCCCCGAGCGCGGAAATCTGCGACGAAACGAGCCGGAACACCTCGGCCACCACCCAGGTGCCAATGGCGAAGTAATGCCCGCGCAGCCGGAACATCAGGCCGGCGACCGGCAGCGCCACAACGCCGGCGATCACGCCGGCCAGCGGCACCGCAGCGAGGGGATGAAGCCCAGCCAGGATGGTCGAGGCGAACAGGACGTAGCCGCCGAGCCCGACATAGGCCTGCTGCCCGACCGAGACCAAGCCGGCATAGCCGGCGAGCAGGTTCCAGAGGCTCGCGAGCGCCACATAGGCGTAGATCTCGGACAACAGGCGCAGGTCGTCGCGCCCGCCCCAGGCCGGCGCCGCCGCGAGCACGACGAGGGCGACCGCGAGCAGCGTCATGCCGACATGGCTCGAGCGGGTCGCGTGCTCGACGCGGAAGGGTACGCTCATCCCTGCACTTTCGGAAACAGGCCCTCGGGCCGCACCGCCAGAATGAGAAGAAAAGCGAGATGGCCGGCGAGCACCTGCCAGCCCGGATCGATCTGCGCGCCGATCGCCTGCGAGACGCCCAGCACGATGCCGCCCGCGAGCGTGCCCCACATGCTGCCGAGGCCACCGATGATGACGGCCTCGAAGCCGAAGATCAGCCGCGCGGGCCCGATCGCCGGATCGAAATTGGTGCGTACGGCGAGAAAGACCCCGGCGACCGCGATCACCGCCAGCGACAGCGCCATGGCGAGGGCGAAGACGTGGCGGTTGTCGAGCCCCATGAATTGCGCCACCGATTGGTCGTCCGAGGTCGCGCGGAAGGCGCGGCCCAGCGCCGTGCGGTAGAACAGGATCTGCAGGGTAGCGATGACGGCGACGGCGACGACGAATTGCAGCAGGGGCAGGACGCCGATCCACACGCCCTCGGCCAGCGGGAAGCTCGCAACCTCGATGGTGCCGGCGTTGAGGCGCCGACTGTCGGCGGTGAACAGCTCCAACAGCCCGTTCTGAATGATGACGGAGAGGCCGAAGGTGACCAGCAGCGGCGGCAACACGTCTTCGCCGAGCGTGCGGTTGAGCAGCGCGCGCTGCAGAGCATAGCCGATCGCAGCCATGATCGGCACGACGATGACGATTGCGACGAGCGGGTTGAGCCCGAGCGCGTCGGTCGTCATCAGCGCAATATAGGCGGCGAGCACGATCAAGTCGCCATGGGCGATGTTGACGAGCCGCATCACGCCGAAGATCAGGGCGAGTCCGGCGGCGAACATGGCGTAGAGGCCGCCGATCAGCACGCCCTGGATGATGATGTTGACCCACTCCATGGCAGTTCTTCTATGGAGGGAACAAGAGCGCCACAAAAGCGGTGCGCTCCCTCTCCCCGCTTGCGGGGAGAGGGCTGGGGTGAGCGACTGTCTTGCTGGTCAAGCGGTTTGCCATGGCTTGCTGTCTCTGAGAATGGCGTTGAGGATGGTGAGAAGCTTTCGAGCGACGGCGATGAGGGCGACCATCTTCGGCTTGCCGGCT
>JBAUOM010000260.1:0-3853 GCA_049579765.1 Xanthobacteraceae bacterium | reverse complement strand
GCGCATGGCCGCGCTCGCCCGTGCGCTCGAGTTTTTTGCGCCCGACCTCGCCGTCGAGGAGCTTCCGGCCTGGGACTGTCTCCCCTATGACCGGGTCTCGCCGCATGCGGGCTTCGTCGCCCAGCGCATGACGGCCTTGTCGCGGCTCGCTCGTCTCGAGGGCCGCGACCGGCCCTCCGTGCTGTTGACCACGGTCAATGCCGCGCTCCAGCGCGTGCCGGCGCGCGGCTTCGTCGCCAGGCAATCGCTCTCGGTCGTGCCCGGCCAGATGCTCGCCATGGACGGCATCACCGGCTGGCTCGAGCTCAACGGCTTCGTCCGGACCTCGACCGTGCGCGAGCCTGGCGAATACGCGGTGCGCGGGGGCATCATCGATCTCTACGCGCCCGGCATGGCGGAGCCGGTGCGGCTCGATTTCTTCGGCAACACGCTGGAAACGATCCGCAGCTTCGACCCCGAAAGCCAGCGTACGACCGACCAGTTGCGCGCGCTCGATCTCGTGCCGGTCGCCGAGTTCCAGCTCACGACCGAGACGATTCGGCGTTTCCGCCTCGGCTATGTCGAAGCGTTCGGCGCCCCCACGCCCGACGATCCCCTCTACCAAGCCGTAAGCGAAGGGCGGCGCTATGCCGGCATGGAGCATTGGCTGCCGCTGTTCCACGAGAAGCTCGACACGCTGTTCGACTACGTGCCGGGTTCCTGCGTCGTGCTGGAGGCGCTCGCCGACGAAGCGGCGCGCGAGCGGCTCGGTCAGATCAAGGACTACTACGACGCGCGGCAGCAACCTCTCGCCCAGCGCGGATCGGGCCCGGTCTACAAGCCGCTGCCGCCCGACCGGCTTTATCTCGACGAGAACCAGTGGCGCGAGCGGCTCGCGACCGCCGCCTTGGTGCGGCTCACGCCGTTCAGCTTGCCTGAAGGGCAGGGTCCGGTGATCGAGGTGGGGACCAGACAGGGGCGCAATTTTGCCGCCGAGCGCGCCGAGCCCGGCCGTAACGTGTTCGAGGCGGTGACCAGGCACGTGACCTCGCTGCAGGCCGACGGCAAGCGCGTGGTGATCGCGCTATGGAGCGAAGGCGCGCGCGAGCGCATGCGCCATGTCCTTGCCGACCACGCGCTTGCCAATCTGACGCCGGTCGAGTCGTGGCCGCAGGCATTGGCGCTGGCCAAACCGCAGGTCGCGCTGGCGGTGCTCGGGCTCGAAAGCGGCTTCGAGTCCGTCGAGGCCGCGGTCGTGGGCGAGCAGGACATCCTGGGCGACAGGCTGGTGCGCCCGCGCCGTGCCGCGCGCCGCCCGGAAAACTTCATCGCCGAGGTGACCAGCCTCGCCGCCGGCGATCTCGTCGTGCATGTCGATCACGGCATCGGGCGCTTCGTCGGGCTGCGCGCGATCGAGGCCGCCGGCGCGCCGCACGATTGTCTCGAGATCCATTACGCCGGCGGCGACAAGTTGTTCCTGCCGGTCGAGAACATCGAGCTGCTCTCCCGCTACGGCTCGGAGGAGGCCGGCGTCGAGCTCGACCGGCTCGGCGGCGGCGCCTGGCAGGCGCGCAAGGCGCGCATGAAGAGCCGCATCCGCGAAATCGCCAACGAGCTGATCAAGATCGCCGCCGAGCGGCAGCTGCGGGAGGCGCCGCGGCTCGCGGTCGGGCACGGGCTGTACGACGAGTTCTGTGCCGGGTTTCCCTACGAGGAGACCGAGGACCAGCAGGCGGCGATCGATACGGTGCTCGCCGAGCTGGGCTCCGGGCGGCCGATGGACCGGTTGATCTGCGGCGATGTCGGTTTCGGGAAGACGGAAGTCGCGCTGCGGGCGGCTTTCGTGGCCGCCATGGACGGCAAGCAGGTCGCCGTGGTCGTACCGACCACGCTGCTCGCCCGCCAGCATACCAAGACGTTCACCGACCGCTTCCGCGGATTCCCGGTCAACATTGCCCAGGCCTCGCGCTTGATCTCGCCGTCCGAGCTGGCGCGCGTGAAGAAGAAGATCGCCGACGGCGGCGTCGATATCGTGATCGGCACCCATGCGTTGCTCGGCAAGACCATCAAATTCCGGGATCTCGGCCTCCTCATCGTCGACGAGGAGCAGCATTTCGGTGTCGCCCACAAGGAACGGCTCAAGCAGATCCGCGCCGAGGTGCATGTGATCACCCTCACTGCGACTCCGATCCCGCGCACGCTGCAGCTCGCCTTGTCCGGGGTGCGCGACCTTTCGATCATCGCATCACCGCCGGTCGACCGGCTTGCCGTGCGCACCTTCATCGCTCCGTTTGATCCCGTGATCGTGCGCGAAGCGCTGCTGCGCGAACGCTATCGCGGCGGGCAGGCCTTCTACGTCTGCCCGCGGATCGAGGACCTCGCTGGTGCCAAGGATTTCCTCGACAAGCACGTGCCGGAAATGCGGGTCGCGGTCGCTCACGGGCAGATGCCCTCGAGCGTGCTCGAGGACATCATGTCCGCCTTTTATGACGGCAGATACGACGTGCTGCTCTCCACCACGATCATCGAGTCCGGTCTCGATATTCCGACCGCCAATACGCTGATCGTGCACCGGGCCGATCGCTTCGGGCTCTCGCAACTCTATCAGCTGCGCGGGCGCGTGGGGCGTGCCAAGGTGCGCGCCTATTCCCTGTTCACGCTGCCGGCCGTGGGCAAGATCACGCCGCAGGCCGAACGGCGGCTGAAGGTGCTGCAGTCGCTCGATACCCTCGGCGCCGGCTTCCAGCTCGCCTCGCACGACCTCGATATCCGCGGGGCCGGCAACCTCCTGGGCGAGGAGCAGTCCGGCCACATCAAGGAGGTCGGGTTCGAGCTCTATCAACAGATGCTGGAGGAGGCAGTGACGGGGCTGAAGGCCGGCATCACCGCACCGGTCGCCGACAAGTGGTCGCCGCAGATCACCATCGGGACGCCGGTCATGATTCCCGAGGACTACGTCGCCGACCTGCCGGTGCGGCTCGCGCTGTACCGTCGCCTGTCCGAGCTCGAGGACGAGCGCGAGATCGGGGCGTTCGGCGCCGAGCTGGTCGATCGCTTCGGTCCGTTGCCCGAGGAGGTGGAACACCTGCTGCAGATCGTCGCCATCAAGTCCCTGTGCCGGCGCGCCAATGTGGAAAAGATCGAGGCCGGGCCGAAAGGCGCGGTGCTTTCGTTCCGCGACAATACCTTTGCCAATCCGGACCGGCTGGTGGCCTTCATCCGCGACCAGGGGCCGGCTGCGCGGGTGCGGCCCGACATGAAGGTGGTGTTTTTCGACGACTGGAAGCAGCCCGAGGCGCGGCTGCGCGGCACCGCGGCGATGCTGCGCAACCTGGTGGCGCTGGCGCAGCCGGCAAAAGCCGCCTGAGCGCGCCGGCGTCCCGCCGCATGAGCGCACGAGCAACCGTCCGGTGCGTTGGCCTGGTCCTGGCGGCTGCCGGGGCGTTGCTGCTCGCCGGTTGTCCTGCCTTCGCCCACAGCGGCAGCGGCAGCGGCGGCTTCGTCGGCGGGTTCCTGCATCCCGTGTTCGGACCGGATCACGTGCTCGCGATGGTGGCGGTCGGTCTGTGGGGCGCGTTCCTCGGATCGCCCGCGATCTGGTTGTTGCCGGTCGTGTTTCCGCTGGTCATGGCGGGCGGCGGCGTCATGGGCATTCTCGGCGTGCCGTTGCCGGGCGTCGAGGCCGGCATCGCCATATCAGCGATCGTGCTCGGTTCGATGGTGGCACTCGCAGCCCGCCCACCCTTGTGGGTCGCCGCCGTCCTCGTCGGCGCATTCGCGATCTTCCACGGCCATGCCCATGGCGGCGAGCTGCCGCCCGGCGCCGATGCCGTCGCCTTTTCCGTCGGCTTCGTGGCCGCGACCGGGCTGCTCC
>JBAUOM010000259.1:0-5250 GCA_049579765.1 Xanthobacteraceae bacterium | reverse complement strand
GGCCTGCATTGCCGGCCGCGCTGGGCCTGGTGATCGCCACCGCCGCGACGACATCGATCTCCGCCCGCGGTCGACGCCGCGGGCGGTACTTTTATTTCGACGCCGCGCAAACGCCGGGCGGAGATTTGCGCCTCTTTCCGATCATGATTGCTGCCGCCCCTCGGCTCGGGTGGCTGCGGCGCTCGCCTTGCTGCCGGGCTTCTTCGCCCACTCGATAATCCGACCTGTAGCGAGGACGAATTCTTCCAGGCAGCGGGGCCGGCCCGAGGCCGCGAATTTTCTTTGCGCACGGCGGTGCTTGTCGCACTGCCGCATCCGGCCCGCCTGCAATGATGACGATGATTTGCCGGGACGTGACCTGCGTCACTTTCAGTGGCCGCAGTCGATGATACCTGTCCGCAACGCCGCCCGGAAAATCGGGCGCGGAAACGGAAACCTCCAGATCGCACCCCAGGTCGCAAAATGATTCGGCCCCTGAACGATGTCCAAGTCAGCTTCGACGTTCCCGCGCCCGTCTTGGTGTGCGCGGTGTTGCTGGTCGGCGCGCTGACGAAGTGCGGCCATTCGGAATGGGCGATCGCCGGATCGGTCGTCCTGTACGCCCTCTATGCGGCGATACAGTATTCGAAGCAGGGCGCGCGGCATCCGCGGCAGCAGATCGCCGCCGACTGTCCATAGCAAGACGCTATTGTCGAGAGGAGGGCACGATGCCGAATCCGGGCCAGCCGACCATCCGACAGGGTGCGACCGGAAACGCGGTCAGGCGGCTGCAGCGAGCGTTGCGCCGCACTCCGAACCTCGGGCTCGAAGTCGATGGCATATTCGGGCCCGAGCTTGAGACGGCCGTGAAGGAGTTCCAGGAAGGCGCGGGCCTCGTCATCGACGGCATCGTCGGCCCGCTGACCTGGAATGCCTTGCCGGACGGCGGTCCGATGCCGGTCCTGCGCGAAGGGTCGTCAGGCGATGTCGTGCGCTCCCTGCAGCGGGTTCTCACCAACGGCGCCTCCGGCCAATGGGGCACCGGACCGCAAGGAATCGACGGCAATTTCGGTCCGCATACCAAGGCTTCGGTGCAGGCATTTCAGGCTTGGGGTGGTGTCGCGGGGGACGGAGTAGTCGGCGACCAGACCTGGGCGGTCTCGCTGCATGCCGCCAGCGCTACGTTGGAGAGTGCCGTGGGGCTCGAGTTCGTTCTCGGCTAGTGTCCCGATTCCGAAGTTCGCATCATTAAGCGGCACCCTCGTTTGCGAACTTCGGAATCGAAGGACACTAACAACTTATTGATCTAGTGTGGCTTTGGTTCAGAAGTCCGCATTTCGGACTCTCCGCGAGAATGGTGCGGACTTCTGAACCGCCACACTAGCCGGCATTCGCCCTTCGGCCGCTCTCCCACGGATGCGCGCGCAGCGCACCGAAAATCTCTGTTCCGGAATGCCCGCTAGCTGACGACGCGGGCCGGAGCGGCCGTCCGAATCGAGATGCTTGCGGAGGCAAGACGGGCTTTACCCGGAGAATCCAATCACCTCCGGCATCGGGCCGCCTGTCGACGACACGAATTCATTCATCGGCCGTTGCGGCGAGAAAGGCCGCTGTATAGTCCGGTTCCGATCCCGCACCGCGAACTCGGTTGCGACGCGAGCCTCGGTCGGCATGCGCGGCGCCATTCTCCCCCTGGCCGCCGAATGGAAACGGGTCGGGACCGCTGTGGCTTTGCCGGCCTATGGCCTGAAGGATTCGAATGATCTGCACGGTCAAGTCTCCCGCTATTCGGCCGCGGTAGGCGTGCGCCGCGGCCGGGACACGTTCAGTTGTCGCGCGTTACTTCTTTGCAACCGTCTTCGCTTCGGCGTCGTATTGCGCCCGGCAGCGCGGACTTGCCTCGGACTTCTTCGCGTGCAGGCATGCGGCGACGCGATCTATGTTCGAGAGGTACGCGCTGCACAGCTTGAACGCATCGCTCATGCAGGCGGAGCGCAGCTCAGGCGACGGCCTGAACTCGGCGAACGCTGCGGTCGGAAGCCCACTGAGAACGAGGGCAAGCGCTGCAAACATTCCACGACGTATGTTGGTCATAACAGTCTCCGCTGTTCTCGATGGCGGATCGGCCATCAACTTCGATGAGACCTGTTTTATTCGGGCCGCCGAGGCAGCCGCTGTGATGGCAGTCACAAAAATGCGCCGAGCGGCGGCGCGTCAGCGCGATATGTCGCCGTCCGCCCGCCGGACCGGCGCAGCGCCGTGCCCGGGAAGGCGCGTGGCCGGGAATGCCGCGGTGGGAAACAACACCGCAGCGCCGTGTGCCGGGCATCAAATGGTTGCCGCCGACCCGCACCGGCGCGTAGTTTCTCCGCCTCGTGACCGCGCCATGGGCACTGTCGCCTTGCGGTCGGCGATTGGAGGAAGCATGACACGATTGCTCGCCG
This sequence comes from Xanthobacteraceae bacterium, assembly GCA_049579765.1. Classification (GTDB taxonomy): domain Bacteria; phylum Pseudomonadota; class Alphaproteobacteria; order Rhizobiales; family Xanthobacteraceae; genus VAZQ01. Next base: position 2,827 of record JBAUOM010000259.1, on the reverse strand, counting down.
CCTGCGCTGTCGCCGCGGCGGTTCTTGTTTCACCGGTCAGCGCGCAGAGCTTTCCCGACAAGCTCATCCGCATCATCGTGCCGTTCACGCCGGGCGGCTCGAACGATGTCGTGGCCAGGGAAATCGCGACCGGGCTGCAGGATCGTTTCAAGCAGACCGCGGTGGTCGAGAACAAGCCCGGCGGCGGCGGCACCATCGCCTATTCCTACGTGGCGAAGTCGCCGCCCGACGGCCACCTGCTGCTGGTCGCGCCGGCCTCGTTCACCATGGGCCCGCACCTGTCGCGCAATCCGCTCTACAATCCGGTCACGGATTTCGCGCCGATCAACCTGGTCGCCGACGTTCCGTTCGTGATGGTCGTGCCGTCGAGTCTGCCGGTGCGGACGGTGAAAGAGCTCGTCGAGCTGGCGAAGAATTCGCCGAACAAGCTGACCTTCGGCTCGGTCGGCGTCGGCACGCCGCAACATCTCGGCGGCGAGTTGTTCAAGATGCATGCCGGGGTCGATCTCATCCATGTGCCGTTCCGCGGCGCCACCGCGGCCATCCCGGACCTCGTGGCCGGCAGGGTCGACATGCTCATCGGCGCCATCAATTCCCTGCTGCCGCTGATCAAGGAAGGCAAGCTCACCGCGCTCGCGGCGGCCGGCGGCAAGCGCATCGACTCCTTGCCGGAGGTCCCGACCATGGCGGAGGCCGGCTTCGCGGGCTTCGAGGTCGGCTCCGGCGTCGGCCTGGTAGCGCCGGCCGGCACGCCGCCCGACACCGTCGAGGCCCTCAACCGTGCGATCGCGCAGACGATCGCCACGCCCGGCTTCCACCAGCGCATGGCCGCGATCGGCGTCGATGTGGTCGGCACGACCCCCGCGGCCTATGCCAAGATCATCAGCGACGACTACGCGAAGTGGGGCAAGGTCGTCGCGGCCGCCGGACTCAAGCCGGAATGAGCCAGACAACGCGAGGACATCAGCCGATCCGTCCCAGGACAGGCACGTATTCGAGCAGCCAGCCCCCGATCACCGGCATGGCGCCGAGGAAAACGAGCAGCCCGGTGCCGACGAGAACGAATCCCATCGCCTTTTCGACGACGGCGAGATGCGCGCGAAAGCGCGCCGCGAGACGCAGGAACGAGCCCGTGAACAGCGCGGCGGCGACGAACGGCACGCCGATTCCCGCCGCATAGGCGGTGAGCAGCCCTGCCCCGCGGCCGACCGTGGCCTCGGTGCCGGCCAGCAGCAGAATCGAGGCCAAGACCGGACCGACGCAGGGCGTCCAGCCGAAGCCGAAGGCCAGCCCGACCGCGAACGCGCCCAGCATGCCCGCCGGACGCGCGGCGGTCTCGAAGCGCGCGTGGCGCATGAGCACGGGGATGCGAAATATCCCGGCCATGTTCAGGCCGAGCACGATGATGATGACGCCGGCGATGCGCGATAAGAGGCCGAGGCGGTCGGACACGAGCTGGCCGATGGCCGAGGCGCCCGCCCCCAGCGCGACGAACACGCAAGCAAAGCCGACCACGAAGGCGATCGCGCGCCCGAGCACCCGCGTTCCAGCGGTCCGCTCGGCGGTGAGCTCGCTCAGCGACGTACTCGCCAGAAAGCACAGATAGGGCGGCACCAAAGGCAGGATGCACGGCGACAGGAAGGAGACGAGGCCCGCGCCGAAGCTCGCCCCCAGCCCGATCTCGGCCTCCACCGGCGCGCCTCTCCAACATATTCAATTTGTGGTATGTTTATAGTAAGCTCATTCGCCGACAAGGGAAGTGCGGCCGCACATGCATCGCCTGACCTGGATCGTCCTGCTGGTGGCCGTCGTATCGCTTGCCCCGAACGCGAGCGCTACGGAGCTCATCATGTTTCGCCGTGCGGGATGCCCCTGGTGCGCGGCCTGGGATCGCGAGATCGGCCCGATCTACGCCAAGACCGAAGTCGGTCGACGGGCGCCCATTCGACTCGTCGATCTTGCGCGCGGCAACGAGATGAAACTCGCGCTCGCGCGTCCGGTGCGTTTCACGCCGACCTTCGTTCTGGTGGACGAGGGCCACGAGCTCGGCCGGATCGAAGGCTATCCGGGCGAAGATTTTTTCTGGGGCCTGCTCGAAAAGCTGCTGCCAACGCCACGCCCCGAGGCCGGCGGCCGGCTGTCCCATGCGCCGATGAGCGCCGCTACCCGTTGAGGAACGAATGAAGACGCATGCCGGCGCCGCGCGTCGCATCAAGCCCGCCGAGACCGAGATGGATCTCGATACGCTGGTCGCCAACGCGCGCGGCGCGAGCGAGTTCCTGAAGGCGCTGGCGCACGAAGCGCGGCTGATGATTCTTTGTCTTTTGGTCGACGGCGAGAAGTCGGTGACCGAGATCGAACAGACGCTACGCCTGCGCCAGCCTGCGGTGTCGCAGCAGTTGGCCCGCCTGCGGGCCGACGACCTGGTGGAAGCGCGGCGGGACGGAAAGAACATCTACTACTCGCTGGCGCGAACCGAAATCCGCGAAGTCATCGAGGCTCTGCATCGCGCCTTCTGCAAGCCGCGCCGGACGAGATGAGCCGGCCCGACACGCGGAGCGCGCCGCGCTCGTCGAGGCGGGTGTCGATCTGCAGATCCCCGGTGCAAGCGAAGGTCGGCGTCTCCTAGTCTAGGCGGGGCAGCTCGCCGACAGCGCGCACGACCACTCGATCAAGGGCAACTTCACCTGGCGGTTCTGAATCCACCGGCAATCGCTCGCCTGCCGCTACGAGCGTGCAGTTTCCTCCACGAGTTCCGCCACGCGCGCGCCGAAGGCGGCGGTTCCGAGCGGACCGCCGAGGTCACGCGTGCGCCATTGCGTCGTGG
>JBAUOM010000258.1:0-4137 GCA_049579765.1 Xanthobacteraceae bacterium | reverse complement strand
GATGCGGGAATTCTGGGTTGCGATCGGGCTGCTCTGGCTCGCCGGGGCAAGCCTGCGGCTGACCGTGCTGGCGGTGCCGCCGGTCATCGCGCTCATTCAGGCCGACCTCGATCTTTCGGGGACCGAGATCGGATTCCTCTCCGGCCTGCCGGTCATCCTGTTCGGCGTGGCCGCGTTGCCGGGATCGTTGCTGATTGCGCGCTTCGGCGCGCTGTCGACGCTGGTCGCCGGCCTGCTGATCGCCGCCCTGGCATCGGGCCTGCGCGGCGCCCTGCTCGACGTAGGCGTGCTCTATGCCGCCACCGTCGTGATGAGCGCGGGCATCGCCGTCATGCAGCCGGCACTGCCGCCGCTGATCCAGCAATGGACGCCGCGACGCGTGACCTTCGGCACGGCGGCCTGCACCAATGGCCTCCTGGTGGGCGAAACGCTGGCGGTCATGCTGACGATCCCGCTGCTTCCGCTGCTGGACGGGTCCTGGCGCGCCGCCTTCGCCGTCTGGGGCATTCCGCTTCTCGTCACCGCGATCCTGACCGTCCTGCTCGCGCCGGCACCGAAGCCGGACGCCGTCGCGCGCCCGCCCGCCGCCGCTCGCAGCAGCTGGTGGCCGGACTGGCGCAACAAGCTGGTCTGGCAACTCGGCATTCTCTTCGGCAGCGTCAACAGCAGCTACTTCGCCGTCAATGCCTTCCTGCCCGGCCACCTCGCCGGCGCCGGCCGCTCCGACCTGATCGCCGGCGCGCTCACCGCGATCAATTTCGGCCAGGTTCCGGCCTCCTTCGTGATGCTCGCGGTGGCCGGCCGGCTCGAGCGCCGCGCCTGGCCGCTCATTCTGTGCGGCGCGTTGATGCTGCTGTGCCTGGGCGGCATCGCCGCCACCGCCGACGTTTGGACCGTGGTGTTCGCGGGCGTGCTCGGCTTCCTCGGCGCCTTCGTGCTCACGATCGGTTTCGCGTTGCCGGCGCTGTTGAGCGCGCCGGCCGACGTCGCGCGCATGTCGGCGGCGATGTTCACCATCAGCTACAGCGAGGGGCTCGTGATTGCCGTGCTCAGCGGCGCGGCCTGGGATCTCGGCGGCAGCCCGCGCTTCGCCTTCGTGCCGATGGCGCTTGCCCTGTTGCCGCTGCTGGTCGTGCCGGCGACGATCGCCTTTCGCCGGCCGCGGGATGCTGCCGCGCGCTAATCGCGATTGTTGGTCGCATTTTCCGCCGAAAGGCGGTGTCCACTTTTCGGGCAAGATGCTCCAGACCGCCCACGCCATGCCCGAGCGAAAGTTCACACACGCGTTGTCGATTGCGGCGAGAGCCGTGGCGCTCGCTCTTGCGGTCGCGGTCGCGCTATTCGTCGCGGCGGTGCTGGCCACCGCGCGCTGGGGCGACCGCGGCCTGTGGCCGGCCAAGCCGGGCGCGCCTACCGTCGAGGTCTTCGTCGTCAGTCACGGCTACCATGCCGGCCTCGTATTACCCCGGCATGCGCTCGCAGATGTGGCGAGCCGGCGCGGTCTCGCCGCGCTCGGCTACGTTGCGGCGCGCTTTGACGGCTTCGAGCAGCTCGAATTCGGCTGGGGTGACGAGGGCTTCTACCGCGCGGTTCCGACGGCGCGCTCGCTGACGGTGGCGCTGGCGTTGCGCGCGCTGTTTCGGCCGGGCAACCCGTCCGTGCTGCACGTGGTCGGCGTCGGGCCGGATGCGCGCGCCATATTTCCCAATTCCGATCTCGTCCGCCTCAATCTCGGCGAGCCGGGCTTTGCGCGCCTCGCCGACAAGCTCGATGCCACCTTCGCGCGGGGGGAGGGGGGCTTGTCGCCGGTGGAGCTCGGGCGCGGGCTCTATGGGATGAGCCTGTTCTTCCGCGCCAACGGCGCATTTCATCTCTTCAGCGTCTGCAATCATTGGACCGCGGGCTTGCTCGACGCCGCCGGCGTCCCGACCACGCCGGTGCTGGCGACATTGCCGTACGGCCTGCTCATCGATCTCGAATGGCGCTCGGGCCTCGCGCCGTTGCCGCCCGCCCCGCCTGGAGCATGATCCCGGAATGTTGCAGACTTGTCGGACGAGATCCCGCCCATGCCCAACCTCAAGCTCACGCTCGCCTGCTGGGACTACGACCGCACCCGTCCGCTGATCGACGGCCGCGTCAAGCCGGAAGGCATCGATCTCGACGTTACGATCCTGCGCCCGCGCCAGGCGTTCCAGCGCATGCTGGACCACAAGGAGTTCCAGGTCAGCGAGCTGTCGCTCGCCTCCTATACGGCGCTGAAAGGCCGCGGCGACTGCCCGTTCGTGGCGGTGCCGGTCGCGCTTTCCAAGATCTTCCGCCACTCCTGCATCTACGTGCGTGCCGGCGCGGGCATCGCCACGCCACAGGACCTCAAAGGCAAGCGGGTCGGCACCTCGCAATGGGGCTCGACCGGGCTCGTATTCATGCGCGGCATGTTGCAGCACGATCACGGCGTGCGAGCACAGGACATGCACTGGTTCATGGGCGGGCTCAACAGCTTCGTCGAGCCGCCGTTGATCGCGCTCGATCTGCCGAAGGAAATCAGGCTCGATTTCCTGTCGCGCGGGCAGACGCTCGAGCAGATGTTCGCGGCGGGCGAGCTCGACGCGCTGCTGTCGCTCTACATCCCGAAGCTGTTTCTCGAGCGCTCGCAGGCCATTGCGCGGCTGTTTCCGAGCTACAAGGAGATCGAGCAGGACTATTACCGGCGCACGCGGATCTTTCCGATCATGCACACCGTCGTGCTGCGCGAGGACGTCCATCGCGCGCATCCGTGGGCCGCCCGCAGCATCTACCAGGCATTCGTGCGAGCGCGCGATCTCGCTGTCGACGGGCTCTACGACACCGACGCGCTGCGCGTCGCCCTGCCGTGGCTGATCGACCATGTCGAGGAGGCCCGGCGCGTCTTCGGCGAGGATTTCTGGGCCTACGGTCTCGCCCCGAACCGGCCGACCTTCGAGGCGATCGGCCGCTACGTCCACGAGCAGGGGCTTTCGCCGCGCGTGGTGGATGCCGACGAGCTGTTCGCGCCCGGCGTGGAGTGACCTTCGCCGTTGCTCGCGGGCTTGATCCACCTGCGTGGTCATCCGTTTTCTGCGGGCATGATAGCGGAGGAATCGGGCGATCAATTCTTGAATGGCTTGCTCAGAAAGGGTGAGCCCTTGAGGCCGTAGCGCCAGGGGTGATCGACCGCCTTGGTCAGGCCGATGCGCGGACCGGCGGCGACCTCCACCTTCCCGCGGCGCGCGAAAATCTCGAACGGCGGCGCATCGAGCGCGTGCCCGTATTGGGCGTCGGTGATGCCGAGCGCCTCGCACAGGCGCCCGGGGCCGGAGCACAACAGCCGCTCCTCGGCGAGGCGGCGCCGGCGCCGCATGGCGGGGAGCCCGTGAGTGGGCGCAAGCGCACGGATCAGTACCGCGCTCGCCTGGCCTTCCGGCTCGCAGACGAAGTTGAGGCACCAATGGATGCCGTAGGAGCGGTAGACATAGGCGTAGCCGGGCGGGCCGAACATCACGGCGTTGCGCGCGGTCCGGCCGCCGAAGGAATGCGCCGCGGGATCGCTCTGGTGATAGGCTTCGACCTCGACGATCACGCCGCCGACGCCGTTGAACAGCAGCGTCGCGCCGATGAGATCGGGGGCGACCGCGTGCACGCTGCGGTCGAAGAAGCGGCGGCGGATGACCATGCCACTGCCTAGCCCGGATGGCGCGGCGGCGAAATGCGGATGGTCTTGGCGCACCATGCCGCGGGGGCGCGCGCGCTCGTAGTCCGCTTCTTCCGCTTGTCTCCCATCTCCGGCTACGAGGCGTGCGCAAGGCGACGCCCGTCTGTGGCCGTGACTACTTTTTCAACTACGATATTGACTACGTATCGCGTCCGTGCTAGATAGCCTCATCCCCGCTCATCGAGGGGCGTCTCCGGAGACGATCCTGAAGGCGGAGCGGGGAGTGGCGTCCCGGCCGCGGCTCGTAAACCGTGCCCGGGAGGTTCGGGACCTTCGGCCGACTGGGCGCGACACCCGGCAGCGAAGGTCGCCCGCGCAACGGGAGCCGCAGGCAACTGCGGAGCCGGATGGCGCGGAGCGGGCCCAAAACCGCCACGGCGGAGCGCCGCGAGGCCCGTTCCGGTTTGCCC
>JBAUOM010000257.1:0-13402 GCA_049579765.1 Xanthobacteraceae bacterium | reverse complement strand
GTCTGCGCAGCGCCCGGCGGCATCCTCGCCGGCCGGCGGCTTCTTCAACCGCCCGGGCTTCCTTGGCGGCCTGTTCGCCGGTTTCCTCGGCGCGGGCCTGCTCGGCATGCTGTTCGGGCAAGGCTTCCTCGGCGGCCTCGGCGGCCTTGCCTCCATGTTCGGCCTGCTGTTGCAGATCGGGATCATCGTCGTCGTCGGCTATCTCTTGTGGACGTGGTGGCAACGCCGCAACCAACCGGCCCTCGCCAGCGGCCCGGCGCTGCGCGACTACAATGCCGGCGACGGGCGCGCGCCGATGGGGTTCGGCGGCGGCAGCGGCGTTCCGGTGTCGAAAGCGCGAGCGTCCGGCACCGACGAGGTCGGGCTCGGCCCCGACGACTTCAACTCCTTCGAGAAGGTGCTGGCGGCCGTGCAGGCTGCCTACAGCGCCGAGGATCTCGGCCGGTTGCGCCGGCTGGCAACGCCGGAGATGGTGTCCTATTTCGCGGAGGAACTGGCGTCGAATGCCAGCCAGGGCGTGGTCAACCGCGTCTCCGACGTGAAACTCCTTCAAGGCGATCTGGCCGAGGCCTGGCGCGAGGGCGACAGCGATTACGCCACCGTGGCGATGCGCTATTCGTTGGACGACCAGACAATCGACCGCGAAAGCGGGCGCGTGGTGCAAGGCGGCCCGGACGAGGCCACCGAAATCTGGACGTTCATGCGCGTGCGCGGCGGCCACTGGCTCCTGTCGGCGATCCAGCAGAGCTGACACTGCGCATTTGCGGACGCTTTTCAGGTGATGGCCGGGCAGCGTGCCCGGCCGTTGCGTTTGGTCCCGATGCCCATTCGACACCAGCCGGTCGATTTCAGCGCCGAGGAGCGTCCAACCGTGGCTTGTGATGATCGCGGGCCGTGGTGTCAGCTCCCGCCGAACAGCAATCCCGGATAGAGCGGATAGTGGAACAGGTATTCGAATACAAACCAAATCGCGGCCGTGAGGGTGACGGCGGTGAGTGCGCTTGCACGCACGGGCTTGCCGCCGTTGAGCAACATGTAGAAGAAGATGTAGATCGGCGTCGTGGTCAGGAGACCGATGACATAGATCGCTGCGACATATCCAACCACCCAAAGCATCGCCATGACAATGCGGCGCCACGATGGTTTGGCGCGTTCCTTCCTCCCGCCGCCGAGGTCGTCAATCTGCAGGCCGGCGGCCCGGCGCAGCGCGCGGCCGGGCGCGGTATCGAACTGGGCGATGATGTCGATCAACGCGAGCACGATCGTGATCCAGCCGACGAGCTTCGGCATGACGCTCATGCGTGGCGGATAGATTTGCGACCAGAGCAGGAACACCAGGCCGATCGCCAGCACGACCAGGCCTGCGCCGAGATCGCGTTTGTTGACGGCCGTCGCCATCACTCGACCGGCGCCGGTTTGCGCGGCCGCCGGCGGATCGCTTGGATCGACGGAAACGCGAGGCAGCCGATCGTGATGGCGAACAGGATGAGCGATAATGCCCGCGTGAAGAAGATCGTCCAGTCGCCGCCCGACATATTCAGCGACTGAAAGAAGCTGCGCTCGGCGATTTCGCCCAGGATCAGCGCGATCACCAGCGTGACGCGGGGGAAACGGAACCGCATCATCAGATAACCGAGCAACCCGAACAGGCCGGTGAGCACGACGTCGCCCATGGTTTCCCGGAGTGCGTAGACGCCGACCAGCGACACCGCGATCACCGCTGGAACCAGCACCTGGACATCGATCAGCGTGATCATGATGAGATAGCGCGCGACCGCGAGGGTAATCAGGGTTGCAATGATGCAGGAGGCCGAGAGCGCAAGGATGAGGCTGAATATGACACCCTCGTGCTCGATCAGCAGCATCGGCCCGGGGTCGAGCCCGTGCAGCACCAGCACGCCGAGAAATACCGCCATCTCGGCGGAGCCGGGCACGCCGAACGCCAGTGTCGGGATCAGCGCGCCGCCGTCCTTGGCATTGTTGGCGGACTCCGGACCAATCACACCCTCGATGTTGCCCTTGCCGAAGGTCTCCGGGTGCTTCGAGGTCTGCATCGCTGCGGTGTAAGCGAGGAAAGCGGCCACCGTGCCGCCAAGACCGGGCACGGCCCCGATCAGCGTGCCGATCGCCGAGCCTTGCAGCAGCGTCTTCCAGTGCCTGAACACCGCGGCGACGCCGTCAAGCACGCTGGTTACGCTGCCCGTCGCCTTTTCCTTGACGATGGTGCCGCCGGACACCGACAGTGCGATCATCTCCGAGATCGCGAACAGGCCGGTCAGCGCCGGCACCAGCGAGATGCCATCCCACAGATATTCGAAGCCGAGCGTGAAACGCACCCCGCCGCTCACCGCGTTGTAGCCCACGAACGACAGCATCAGGCCGAGCGCGCCGGAGATCAGTCCACGGAGGAATTGCCCGCCGGTCGACAGCGCGATCGCGGATAGGCCCATGATCGCCAGCATGAAGAATTCCGGCGGGCCGAACAGCAGCACGATCCTCTTCATCACCGGAATGACGGCGACCAGCACGACGACGCCGATCAGGCCGCCGAGCGTGGAGGCAGTGGCAGCGGCTCCAATCGCGAGCCCGGCCTTGCCCTGCTGGGCCAGCGGATAGCCGTCGAAACAGGTCGCCGCATTGGGCGCCGTGCCGGGTGTGTTGATGAGAATCGCCGAGATCGAGCCGCCGGCCGACACCGCGCCCATGATGCCGCCAATCAGCGCCATGGCATGGTTCGACTCCATGCCGAAGGTGAGCGGCATCAGCAGCGCGATGGCCGTGGTGCCGCCGAGCCCCGGCATCACCCCGAACAAGAGGCCGACAACCACGCCCACGAACAAAAAGAGCGCGCCCCCTGGCGTGAACAGGACCTGCAGCGCCGCAAGAGTGCTCTCGAGCATGCCGTTTCACCAGGCCCGGGGCGCATCATCGATGCTCAGGCTGGTGTCAGCGTTTGCTGATCTCCGCCTTGTACTTGAGATAAAGCGCGAGCGACTGATCGGCCGCTGCCTTTGCCTTATCGTGTCCGAGCGGAGCGAATGGCTCCCCGGTCTTGGCCGCCTTTGCGACCAGTTCGGGATTGTCCGCGGCCTTGAGCATCGCGTCGGACAGCGCCTTCACAATCGGAGCGGGTAGTGCGGGCGACGCCAGCACATAGCGGTCGACGCCAAGGCCAGTAAGGTTCTTGTAGCCGAGCGACGCGATCGTCGGCACGCCCGGCGCGCTACTGTTCTCTTCGGTGGTGAAGAGGCCGCGTATTTCACCGGCCTGGATGAACTTCTTCATCACGATCACCGGCGCCACCGTGATATCACCGTCACCGCGCGCCACGGCAAGGACGTATTCGGCGGATCCCTTGTAGCCGCCGAGCATCTGCACCGGGAAATTCATCTCCTTCGCGAGGATCTGGCCGGCCGCATAGGCGGTGGCACCAAAACCGGTAGCGGTGAACTTGACCGGACGGCCGAGTTTCCTGAGGTCATCGATCGATTTGATCGACGACTTCGCCGAGACGCCGGCGATGTATTCGGCAACACCGAGCCGGGCCACCCAGGTGAACTTGTCGATGTCGTATTCGATTTTTTCGCCGGTGAGGCCGGGCAGAGCGATGCCCGGCACGTTGGCGATGCCGATGGTGTAGCCGTCGGGCTTGGCGCGGTAGACTTGGGCGGTGCCCTTGCGCCCGCCGGCGCCGGGAACGTTCTTCGGAATGACTTCCACTTTGTTCGGCAGGGTCTGTTCGAGATAGGGCGAGATCAGCCGCACGGCGCGATCGAATCCGCCGCCGGTACCGAAGGGAATGATGAACTCGATGTTCTTCTCGGGGTATTCGGCGTGCGCGGAAGTCGCCGTCAAGATCGCCAGCGCCGCCGATATCGTGGTGAGAGCAAGCCTCGGCATCGCATCCTCCCTCGACTATCGAAAAAATCTAATCTCCGGCCGCAACCCGCGCCATATTCGTCGCGTCGCGGGGGGTGGGGCACATTGACGCCTGCACCCTCAATAGGGGGACGGATCAGAGCGTGGCCGCGCTGCATTTCTGGCGTCCAATTCGTCGAGGTCCGGAAGACGACCCGAGCGCCTCGAACGCGTCCTAGCTCCTCGGCGACTTCGTCGCAGCAATACATCGAGCGGTTGCGTGTCGTATTGGGGAAAATTAAAGTCCCGAACAAACGAGCCTTTCTGGGAGGACCACCGATGCCTAGCATTGATCACGGTCGTTGCTGCAGCGTGCGCGCTGTCGCCGCCTCTGCGTTGCTCTCCGCAGTCTTCGCCTTGTTGCTGTCGTTCGCACCATCGCGCGCGGAGGAAGCCGGCGCGTGGCTCAAAGGCCAGACCGTGCACTTCATCGTCGGCTATTCACCCGGCGGTGGCTATGACACCTACGCCCGAATGATGGCGCCGTTTTTCGAGAAGCGCACCGGCGCCACCGTGGTGGTCGAGAACAAGCCGGGCGGCGGCGGCATGACCGCGCTCAATCAGTTGGTCCGCGGCGTGCCCGACGGGCTGACCATGCAGGTCCTGAACGGCGAATCCGCGATCATGTGGCAGCTGGTCAAGCAGACCGGCGTGGCGTACGACATGACCAAGGTCTCTCTCTTGGGCCGTATCCAGCAAGAGCCGCATTTCTTCCTGGTCAATCCGAAACTGCCGGACAGCCTGAAGGACATCGTCACGCCCGGCGCGACGCTGAAATTTACGGCGACGCGTCGCATCGACAATCTCGGCGACTACGCCGCCGTCCTGTGCCAGGCGCTCCATATGAACTGCCAGATCATCACCGGCTACAAAGGCAGCAAGGAAGCAAGCCTCGCGGTAATGAACGGCGAAGCCGACGCGCTCACCATCTCGGAAAGCTCCGGCTACAACTATGCCCAGGGCGGCCGCACCAAGATCGTGGCAACGATCGGGCACAAGCGCTCCGAATTGATGCCGAACATGCCGACGATCTACGAAATGTTTCAAATGCAGCCCGGGGACCGGTGGTGGATCGACTTCCGTCTGAGCGTCAAGGCGATCGGCCGCTGCCTCGTCGGCCCGCCGGGTATCCCGGCGGATCGGCTGGCCCATCTGCAAAAGGTGTGGAAGGATGTTCTCACCGATCCGGCGCTGATCGCCGAGGGCAAGAAGACGCACCACGAATTCGACTACCAGTCAGCGGATAAAATGAAGCCGATTGTGCGCGATCTGCTGGAGACGCTGCCTGCAGAAAAGCTCGAAGAGGTGCGTGAGGTGCTGGTGAAGAAGTTCGCCTCCTGAGCCCTGCGCCGCCGGTTGCGCCGCTTTTTTGGATATCGTGATGCTTGAGGCCTTCGTATCGGCTGTCGGGCAGATACTCCATCCCGCTGTGATCGGAGCGATGTTGCTCGGCCTGCCGCTCGGGCTGATCATCGGGTTGTTGCCCGGGCTGAGCGGCATCACCGCCTTCGCCTTCCTGATGCCATTCACATTCGGCATGTCGCCGTTAATCGGGCTCGCCTTTCTTCTGTCGGCCTATGCCGCGGTGTCGCAGGGCGGCTCGATGACCGCGATCGTGCTCGGCGTCCCGGGTGAGGTTCCGAACGCCGCGACCGTGATCGATGGCTACGCCATGACCAAGCAGGGCCGCGCCGGCGAGGCGATCGGCGCCGCCTTGATGGCTTCGGCACTCGGAGGTCTATTCGGCTGCGTGCTGCTTGCTATCCTGCTGCCGATCCTTCAGCCGATCATCCTGTCATTCGCCTCGCCAGAAAATTTCTTCCTTGCGCTCGCGGGCATCGCCTTCATCGCCGTGCTGTCGGCGGGTGCGCCAATCAAGGGCCTGATCGCCGGCGCACTCGGCATCTTCATGTCGATGTTCGGCTATTCGCCGACCGACGGCGTGCCGCGATTCTGGCTCGGCATCGACTATATGCTCGACGGCTTGCGACTGGTACCGCTCGCGATGGGCCTCTTTGCGGTGCCGGAAATCCTGGCACTCATGTCGAGTGGCAAGACGATCGCGCGGCGCGGCACAACGGAGCCGATCTCTTTTCATCAGGTGATCAAAGGTGGGCTCGCGGTGTTCAAGCACCTGGGCCTGTTTCTCCGCTCCTCGGCTCTCGGTTCGATAATCGGCATCATGCCCGGCGTTGGTGGCGCGACCGCGCCGTTCGTCGCCTATGCTGCGGGCAAGCAGATGTCCAAGGACCCGGAGAGCTTCGGCACCGGCCGAATCGAGGGTGTGATCGCGCCGGAGAGCTCGAGCAACGCCAAGGAGGGCGGTGCACTGGTGCCGACCCTGGCGCTCGGCATTCCGGGCTCGGCGTCGATGGCGCTGATGCTCGGCGCCTTCATCGTGCTCGGCCTGCAGCCCGGCCCGGAATTCCTCATCAAGCACATGGACCTTGCCTTCGGACTCGCCATGATTTTGGCATTCGGCAATGTCGCCTCGAGCGTGCTGATGTTTCTGTTGTCGAAGACGCTGGTTTACATTACTCGCGTGCCCGGCAATGTGCTGGCGCCGATCCTGCTGGTGCTGGTCACGCTCGGCACTTATTCGGCAGAGAACAATCCGATCGACGTTCTGTTCGTCTTCATCTTCGGCATTCTCGGCGTGACGATGCTGCGGCTCGGCTACAATCGTCCGGCGCTGCTGCTCGGCTTCGTGCTCGGCGAAACCATCGAGCGCTACTACCAAGTGTCCGTGCACGCCTATGGCCCGACCTTCTTCATGCGTCCGATCTCGATCGCGATCATCGTCGCGGCGCTGGCTTGCCTGTTATGGCCGAGTCGTAAGCGCGTCGCGCTGATGTGGAGGAGCGCATGACTCGCGCCGAGCTGATCTTTCCCCTGATCATCTTCGTGGTGGTCGCATCCTTTACCGGCGGCGGTTATTTCATCGGCGACTATTCGTGGGGCGTGATCGCGTTTCCACTCGGCGCCGCAATTCTTACCTGCGTATTGTGCGCGATCGAGATCGCTCGTTTGCTCTCGACCACGCGCGCGTCGGCGTCGGAGGCGCCCCCGGCCGATAGCGACGACGCGCCGCTGCCGATCTCGGCGTCCGGTTTCGCGTGGATTTTCATCCTGCCGCTGTTCCTCTATGGCCTTGGCTTCGTGGCCGGGCCAGCCGTCTATCTGCTTGCGTGCCTCCGCACCAACAGGTTTTCGTGGGGGCTCTCGGCTGGCATTGCCGCGGCATCGGTGGCCATGACCTGGGGCCTGTTCATCCACCTCATGGGCGTGTTGCTGCCACTTACACCGCTGTGGTGGTCGTAATATGATCCGAGTGCGCAATGTCGCCGATAGCCAACACGAGCGGATAATGATCCCGCGCATCCTCGACGAGCTTTCCGCTTGGTTGCTCGACTGCGACGCCGTCGACCTCGGCATGCCGCCGCCGCGCGACCCTAACGACGATGACGAGGAGGATACAGAAGGCGAAGAGGATGAAGACGAGGACCAGGAAGAAGAGCCGGCTGTCATCAGAGAACCCGATGAATAGCTCGCCATCCACCTGCGATGCCATCCACCTGCGATGCGTGAGACTTGGCGCGCCGGCCGGCGCGTCGGTGTGGTTGTCGACCAGAGGCTCGAAAGCATCAATTTTGTGCGGGACGGTAGACTAAACCGCCAGATAGGCCTGGCGGATTTCCGGGTTGGCGAGCACGTCCCTGGGCGGTCCCTGAAACACCACCTGGCCGTTGTCGAGAATGCAGCACCGATCAGCGATGCGCAGCGCCGCGACCGCGTTCTGCTCGACCAGGATCACCGTCAAGCCCGCCTTCTTCAATTCGACCAGCAGCTCCTCGATTTCGGTGACGATTTGCGGCGCGAGCCCTTCATAGGGCTCGTCCAGCAGCAGGATCTTCACCTCGCGCGCCAGCGCGCGTGCGATCGCCAGCATCTGCTGCTCGCCGCCCGAGAGCGTGATGCCCTCCTGCTGGCGCCGTTCGAACAGCCGGGGGAAATGCGCGTAGATGCGCTCGAATTCCCAGCCCTTGCGCGGCGCGATCTGCGCCAGGACGAGATTCTCTTCGACCGTGAGGCCGGCAATGATGCGGCGATCCTCGGGCACCAGGCCGATCCCCGCGCGCGCGGCCTCATGCGCGCCGAGCTGATGGATCGGCTTGCCGGCGAGCCGGATTTCGCCGCGCCGCAGCTCCGGCGCCTTGGCTCGCGCAATGGCGCGCAAGGTCGACGTCTTGCCGGCCCCGTTGCGGCCGAGCAAGGCGAGGATCTCGTTGTCGCGCACCTCGAAGGAGACGCCCTGGATGACGTAGCTCTCGCCGTAATAGGCGTGCAGATCATGGCAGCGCAGAAGCGGCCCCGCCGGATCGTTCAGGACCTGCACCGCCGCGATCACAGATGCGCCCCCCCGAGATAGGCTTCCTGCACCAGCGCGTTGCCGCGGATCTCCTCGGGCGGCCCGCTGGCAATCACGCGCCCCTGATGCAGCACCGTGATGCGCTCGGACAGGCTGAACACGACGCCCATGTCATGCTCGATGATGAGCTTGGTCATGCCGGTGCGTGAAATGCGGCGCAAAAGCTCGACCGTTCCCTGTGTGTCGTGCTGCGACATGCCGGCGGTCGGCTCGTCGAGCAGCAGCAGCCGCGGCTCATGCGCGAGACAGATGGCGAGCTCGAGCCGCCGCTTGTCGCCGCGCGCGAGATGACGCGCCTCGGTGTCGAAATGCGCCTTGAGCCCGACATCCGTCAGCACGGCCTCCGCCTTCTCCCGCACCGCGCGCAATCTGCTCTGGTGTTCGAAGAAGTTCGCACGGAAGCTGCCGTCGCGCGCCGCGAGCGCCGCGATCCCGACATTCTCGACCAGCGTCATCTCGGGAAAGATCTCCGGCGTCTGGAACACGCGGGCGATCCCGCGCTGGTTTATCTCGAAGGGCGGCAATCCGAGCAGCGATTGCCCGTCGAACGCCACCGTGCCGGTGTCGGGGGTGAGATAACCGGTCAACACGTTGATCAGGGTCGACTTGCCCGCGCCGTTCGGACCGATCACGGCATGGATGGATCCCTGCTCGATGGCGAGGTCAACGCCGTCGAGCGCGGCGAGGCCGCCGAACCTCTTGCTGACGCCGGCGATCTCGAGCAGCGCCATGCTACGCCGCCTTTCGTCCGCGCGGCAGGACGGCGGGAGCTTCCGTCGCCGGTCGGCTGCGCGCGCGCGGCCCGAGCAGCAGCGCGATGCGGCGCACGGCATCGGCGACGCCGCCGGGCAGGAAGATGACGAAGCCCATGAAGATCAGCCCCTGGATCAGGAGCCATTGCGGGATCGTCGCCGACAGCACGTTCTCCAGGAACAGCACGATTCCGGCGCCCACCATCGGGCCGAACAGAGTCCCGATGCCGCCGATCACCGACATCATGACGACCTCGCCGGACGTGGTCCAATGCAGCGAGTCGGTCGGCACATAGGTCTGGTAGACGGCGCTCAGCGCTCCGGCGAGGGCGGCATAAAGGCCGCTGATGACGAAGGCCATCAGCTTGTAGCGGCGGGTATCGATGCCGGTGAAGGCGACCCGCGTCTCGTTCGACTTGATCGCTCGCAGGATCAACCCGTAGGGCGAGCGCGCGATGCGCCGCGCGACATAGATGCCGACAAAGGTGAACGCCGCGATGGTGTAGTAGACGGTCTCGCCCTTCATCTCCAAGCCGAACAAGTGCGCCGCCGGAATTCCGGTCAAGCCATTGTCGCCACCGGTCAAATCCTGCAACGGCGCGAGCGCCGCATAGTAGAACATCTCTGCGAAGGCGAGCGTCAGGATGGAAAAGTAGATGCCGCGGCGGCGCAGCGTGAGATAGCCGAGCACGACCGCGGCTACGCCGCCGACCACCACGCCGAGCACCAAGGCGGGAATGACGTTGCTCGACAGGTGCTTGAGCGTCAGGCCGGCCGCGTAGGCGCCGAGGCCCCAGAAGGCGGCATGGCCGAACGACAGCAGGCCGGTGAAGCCGAGCAGCAGGTCGAAGCCGAGCGCGAAGATGCCCCAGAGCAGGATCTGGTTGGCAAGCTCGGCGTAGCCGCCGATCATCGTCAGCAACCACGGCAGTGCGATCAAGACGATGGCGGCAAGCGCCATGATGAGCGCTTCGCGCGTCATCGAATGGGCGCGGAAGGGCGTGATCATTCCATCACTCCCTTCACGCCCAAGAGTCCGCGCGGCCGCCACAGCAGCACCACGGCGGCGACGAGATAAACGATGATCTGGGTGCTCGGCGGGTAGATCAGGACCGACAGGCTCACCGCCTCGCCGAGGATCAGGCCGGCCAGGACGGCGCCGGGGAGCGACCCCATGCCGCCGATCACCACCACCAGGAACGAGGGGACCAGCACCGACATCCCGACCTCGGGCACGACGCCGGTGATCGGCCCGCCGACCACGCCCGCGATGCCCGCGAGCAGCGCGCCCAGCCCGAAAACCAGCGTGAAGCTCTTGGGGACGTCGATCCCGAGAAAGCGCAGCATTTCAGGATCGCGCATGCCGGCGCGCACGACCAGCCCGAAGCGGGTGAAACGCAGGAACAGAAAAAGCCCGACGATGATGGCGATGGTCACGCCGACGATCACCAGCCGCCAGGGCGGGTAGTAGCCGATTCCGATATCGACCGGGACGGCGGCCCAGCTCGGCGTGCCGAACGGCAGGTTGGTGCCGCCGAAGATCCAGCGCATCAATTCCTGCACCACGATCGCGAGGCCGAACGTCACCAGGATCTGGTCGGTCGAAGGGCGGCTGTAGAAGAACTGGATCAGGCAACGCTCGATCGCGATACCGATGACGAACAGGATCAACGGCACCGCGATGAACGCGGCCCAATAACCGGTTGCCTCCGAGATCACATAGCCGAGATAGGCGCCGACCATGAACAGCGCGCCATGGGCAAAATTCACCACGCCGAGCGTTCCGAAAATCAGCGTGAGACCGAGCGCGATCAGCACATAGATCGCTCCGATCTGCAGACCGGTCAGAAGCTGCAGAGACAGACTGGCGATGTTCATTTGAGCCGCACCTTGGCCGGCCCGCCGCGAAGGATCGCGGCGAGCCGGTTTGTCGGGACGAGTGGCCGCGTCAGCCCTTGGCGGCCGGTTCGTAGGGGCCGAGCTCGCCCGGCATCATCGTGGGCGGATACTCGACCTCCTTGCGTGGAATCGTCGCCACCATCTCGAGCAGATCGTACTCGTTCTTCATCTTGCTCGGCGATTTGCCGCGCACGACGTAGATGTCCTTGAACACCTGGTGATCGGCCGCGCGATAGAGCGACTTGTTCGGGTGAACGCCTTCGAACTCGAAGCCTTCCATTGCCTTGATCACTTCCGGCGGGTAGAAGGTGCCCGCCTTCTGCACGGCATTGGCATAGAGCAGCGTCTGCACATAGGCGGTCTGCGCGGCCTGCGAGGGCGGAGACTTGTATTCCGCCTCGAACGCCTTGGTGAAGACCTGCGAGCCCGGATCGGTGAGCTGCTCGCTCCAGTTCACGGTCCCGAGGATGCCTTCGATGTTCTTGGCGCCGGCGCCCTTCGCCATCAAGCGGCTGTAGAGCGGCACCACGATCTGCATTTGCTTTCCACCGACCTTTTTGTCCTTCATGCCGAACCGCACCGCTTGGGTGAGCGAGTTCACCATGTCGGCGCCGTAGTGGTTGAGGACGAGGACATCGGCGTCGCTGTTGAGCACCGCCGTCAGGTACTGCGAGAAGTCCTTGGTGCCGAGCGGCGTATTGATGTTGTTGACCGTCTTCCAGCCCTGCTTCTCGGTCGCATTCTTCATCGACTCGTACTGGGTATGGCCCCAGCTGTAGTCGGCGGTGAGGTGGAACGCCTTGCGGTCCTTGCCGTATTCCTTGGCGAGGATCGGTCCGAGCGCCTGACCGGACATGTAAGCGTCGAAGAATTCCCGGAAACCGTAGCGTCGGCGGTCCTTGCCGGTGGTGTCGTTGGAATGCGACAGGCCGACCATGTAGATGATGCCCTTTTCCTGGGCGAGGTATTGTTGCGCGATCGCAACCGCGCTCGAGGAGCAACCGGAGAACATGATGACGCCGTCACGCTCGATCATGCGGCGCGCGCTGTCGCGGGCCGGGTCCGGCTTGGTCTGGGTGTCGCCCTGCACGAACTCGATCTTCTTGCCGAGCACGCCGTCGCCCTTGAGCGAGCTGGGCTTGAGCGTGCTGAGCATGCCGCCGCCCTCGTTGATGTGCTTGACGGCGAGCTTGTAGGCCTTCAGCTCGTCGTTGCCTTCGTCGGCGTAGGGGCCGGTGAGCGGCACGTTGAAGCCGAACGTGACGGTCTTTCCCGACGTGCGCGCGGGATAGTTGCCGATGGCCTCATCCGCCCAGGCGTTGCGCACGAAGTGCAGCGGGCCGGGTCCGTCGAGGGACAAGGCGCCGAGGCCCGCCGTCGTGGCGAGCGTCCCTTTCAGCAGCGACCGCCGCGAAACGGGCAGTATCAATTTACGGTCTGTCATCATCTTCCTCCGGGGTTTCCAGCGCCGGGTCGGGGCTCGCCCGGCTTTCCGGCATCGTAGGTACAGCGTGTCAAATTCATCAATAAGCCTTTGGTATTCCTGATAAAGAATTGTAAAATAACTTGTGTGCGCTGTGTCAATTTGTAAAATCGTGACAGCCGCGGCCCGCCCGTATCGACGCCAGCGAGGTTGGAATGAGTGCCGCACTGATCGGCCAGCGCATCCGCGCCCGCCGCAGCGAATTGAAGATCACCCAGACTGCGCTGGCGGCGCGCATCGGCGTATCGCCGAGCTATCTCAATCTCATCGAGCACAATCGCCGCAGCATTGCGGGCGCATTGCTGCATCGCCTGGCGGAAGCGCTCGGCCTCGACAGCCGCGCGCTCGCCGGCACCGAAGAATCACGCCTGATTGCCGAACTGGCCGAGATCGCCGCCGATCCGGTGTTCGGCGGCGCACTTTCGCCGCCGGCGGCGCGCGACTTCGTCGCCGGCGACCCCAACGCGGCGCGGCTGTTGCTGACCGTCTATCGGGCCTATCGCGACGCGCGCGCGCATCGCGATCTCGTCAGCGAGCGGCTCGGAGAGCAGTCGTTTCTCGGCGAGGCAAGCCGCCAGATCGTCAGCCTGATCACCACGATCCGTTCATTCTCCGGCATTCTTCGCGACTATGGCGATCTTTCCGAGACGGAACGGCATCGCTTCGCGGGAACCATTGCGGGCGAGAGCGAGCGGCTCGCGCGGCTTGCAACCGAGATGTTCGACTTCCTGAGCGGGCGCGGAGCGCGCAGTCCGCATCCTTCCGCCGCCGAGGAAGTCGAAGACTTCTTCTCCGACAACGCCAACCATTTTCCGGAGCTCGAGGCGGGAGCCGCGCGGCTTCTCGATCGTATCGGCGGCGCCGCGTCCGCCGGAATTGCGGCCCTCGCCGCCTATCTGTCGGCGCGCCACGGCGTGCGGC
>JBAUOM010000256.1:0-3960 GCA_049579765.1 Xanthobacteraceae bacterium | reverse complement strand
ATCTAGAGCGCACGCCGGGCGGTTCGTCCTCTGGATCGGCGGCGGCGGTCGCGGCCGGCATGGTCCCGCTTGCGATCGGCTCGCAAACCAACGGGTCGGTGATCCGCCCGGCTGCTTTTTGCGGCGTGTTCGGCATCAAACCGAGCCATGGCCTGATCTCGCGGGCGGGAGGCCTGGTGCTGTCGCAGCACCTCGATCACGTCGGCATGTTCGCGCGCTCGCTGCCCGACGTCGCGCTGCTGCTCGACGTGCTCGCCGGATACGATTCGCAAGACAGCGACACGCGCCCCGTTGCCGCGCCGGCCTTCCGCAAGATTCTGGCCGAGGCGCCGCCGCTGCCGCCGAAATTCGCGTTCGTGCGCACGCCGATCTGGGACCAGGCCGACGCGCCTACGCGCGAGGCATTCGAGGAGCTGGCCCGCCATCTTGGCGACAGCATCGGTACCATCGATCTGCCGGAGAGGTTCTTCGCCGCTTGGGACGACCAGCGCATGATCATGGCGTCCGATATGGCCCATGAGCTCGGCGAGGTGGTCGAGCGTGGCGGCGCGGCGTCGAGCGCGACGCTGCGCGATTTTCTCGCCGAGGGCCGCGGCGTGAGCGCGGTGCGCTATCTCGCCGCGCGCGACGCGACGCGGCGTTACACCGCCGGCTTGGCCGAAATCCTCGCCCACTACGACGCGATCGTCACGCCGGCGACGCCTGGCGTCGCGCCCAAAGGCGAGGCCACCGGCAGCCCGGCGTTTTGCACGCTGTGGACCCTGGTGGGATTGCCGGCGCTGTCGCTGCCGGTCTTGCAGGGCGAGCAAGATCTACCGCTCGGCGTGCAACTGGTCGGAGCGGCCGGCGACGATGCGCGGCTGTTGCGCACGGCGCGCTGGCTGATCGACCAGCTTCGCGGCCGCCACAAATCGACGCGCCGCCGCGCGGCGCGTTGACGCTCAATTGGAGCGGCGGGGGAGGAGTGGCTCGAAATCGTCCTCCCACAGCGCCCACAGCATCAATCCGATGCCGATCAGGCAAACCATCCATACCGGCAATTCGTCCAGCTTCATCGCGATGAGCAGCAGGAAGGTGATCATCAAGATCGCGCCGATAAGACCAGTAATTGCGTCCGCCATGCCGCTCTCCCAACGTGGCCGTTCCCGGCTGCTCTGTATCGATGCTCGCAGTGACACTAGCGCGGTCGGTGCCCGGCACCAACTCCCGTTCGGGCGGGTATAAATGGCGCTGACCGCCATGCCCCGGGCGCCGGCTCTCCTGTCCCCAGCGGTGGGATTGCACGTGAGGTAGGTTTTGTATCATTATACAACCTATGGTTTAGAGGCTGGGACATGGAACGGAAACCTACAAAGTTGGTGGTGACGAATCGCACCGCGCTTCTCAGCAAGTACGGCCGCGCCGGGCTGAGAAAGGTCCTCGCGGCCGTCAGCTTGATGAAGAAGGCTGACCGGACGCGCGGGATCGAGACCAAGCTCATTTTTCTCGATGATCCCGGCACGATGAAGCGGGCGGCCGTTACCGACACGAAAAGCGGTCAACAGCACAAGGTCGCGGTCGATGCCGTCTATGCGGCGCACAAGCCGCATTATCTCGTCATTCTCGACGGACCCGACGTCGTGCCGCATGTCGCGCTCGAAAATCCGGTTCGCGACGACGACGAAGGCGATTTGCCGAGCGACTTGCCCTATGCCTGCGATGCTTCGTTCGGCCGCGACGCTCGGCGCTTCATTACGGTCACGCGCGTGGTCGGCCGCATCCCCGGCATCACCAACGCCAAGAGCCCGGGCTTTCTCGTCAGGCAGATCCGGGCAGCCGCAAGGTTCCGCTCCCGGCCGCGCCAGGATTACCTCTCCTACCTCGCGCTATCGACGGCGGAGTGGCGGGAGTCGAGCGCCAGGAATGTCGGCCAGATCTTCGGCGCGGGTAAGCTCCTCGTCAGCCCCCCGGTCAAAGCCCCGCGGACGAACCGGCATTTGCGCGCATTGACCCACTTCATCAATTGTCATGGCGGGCACGAAGACACCCGCTTCTACGGTGAGCTGCGCGGCGAGCGCTTTCTGGTCGCGCTGTCGAGCCGGGACGTGCTCAAGCACGCCAAGCGCGGCACCCTCGTCGCGGCCGAATGTTGCTTTGGAGCCGAGCTCTACGATCCGCGGCTCGACGACGAGAGCAAGCAGGATTTCCCGATCTCCATCGCCTATCTCGATCGCGGCGCGATCGGGTTCGTCGGCAGCACGACGACCGCCTATGCCCCCGTGGACACGCTCGGGGCAGCCGACCTGATCATGCAGTATTTCCTCATCAGCGTGCTCGACGGCGCCTCGCTCGGCCGTGCGTTCCTGCAGGCTCGGCAGCAATTCGTCCTGAGCGAGCGCCTCGACGACAAGACCAACCTCAAGACGCTGGGACAGTTCATCCTGCTCGGAGATCCGTCCGTTCATCCCTGCGTCGGCGATGCGGAGGATCTGCGGGCGCTCCGCCTTATCTCCGATCCGGCCGTTGCCCGCGCGAATCGTAGATCGGAACTGATCGCGCTGGGCAAGGCTGCCGGCGACAGCTCCCTCCTTCCGGGCAAGCCCGTGCGCAGGCCAAGCCAAAAGATTCTGCGGCAGGTTAGAAGGATTGCACGCAGCCACGGGTTCGCGCCCGACGATCTTCATGCCTATGAATCGGATGCCGGCCGGCTCCTTCGGTTGGCCGGCGGGCGGCGCAAGCGGCGCGAGCAGCAGCTTTTCGTTTGCGTTGAATCTGCCGGCGGGCTCGGGCGGCTGGCGAATGGTCGGCGGGCCAGCTTGCCGAAGTCGCGGGTGCTCGTGCTGCGCGCCGACGCAAGCGGCGTCTTTGCCCTGCGCACCTATGTCAGCCGCTGACGTCAAGCAACACGGTCGTCCCCTCGAGAGGGGAAGCCAAACCGACGGCCCCTGCGGAAGCCCGAGGCTAAAGGGCTGCCCGCAAGACTACGCTGCCTTGGGCGGGGCGCCCAGATTCTCCGCGAAGAATGCGAGGGTCCGGCTCCAGGCGAGATCGGCCGCCGCCTTGTTGTAGCGGGCGGCGCCGGTATCGTTGTTGAAAGCGTGCTGCGTGCCGGGATAGACGTAGATCCTGTACTTCTTGTGGTTGGCCGTGAGCGCCGCCTCGTAGGCGGCGATGCCTCTGTTGATGTTCTCGTCGTTCTCGGCATAGTGCAGCAGCAGCGGCGCCTTGATCGCCGGCACCATCTCGACCGGAACCTGCAGGCCATAATAGGACACCGCAGCGGCAAGCTCGGGACTGCCCGCCGCCATCCGGTTGACCACACCGCCGCCGAAACAGAAGCCGACCGCGCCGACCTTTCCGCTCGATTCCGCATGCGCAAGCATGAACGGGATCGCCGCCAGCGCCGCGGCGATCATGTCCTCGCGCTGGGTCTTGCTGTGAAGCTCGCGCGCGCGGTCCTCGTCGGGCGGCGTGCCGCCCTGCACCGAGAGGAGGTCGGGCGCCAAGGCCAGATAGCCCTCGACCGCGAGCCGCCGCGCCACGTCCTCGATGTGCGAATTGAGGCCGCGGTTCTCGTGGATGACGATCACCGTCGGCCGCTTCAACTTGGCCTTGGCGCGAACGAGATAGCCGCCGATCTTGCCCTTTGGCGAGTCGTAGGCGATGCGCTCGGCGGCGAGCCTGCCGTCGTCGGGTGCCACGACCGCGGCCTGCGCGTAGTCGTTTTGCAACAGCGGCAGGAGCGCGGCCGCCGCTGCGGTCGAGCCCGCAAGCTCGGCAAGGCGGTCGAGAAATTCCCGCCGGTTCATGCCCCCATGGGTGAAGCGGTCGTAGAGGTTGATGATCTTCTGGTCCACGGTGTCCCTCCCTGGCATTGCGGACGCAGCATATCACGCCGTCCGGTCGCGTGCGCAGCGCGCCGGCCTGCTTCAGCTCCAGAGGCGCTGCAACGCGGCGCCCCGCTCCGCGGCGGGCCGCGAC
>JBAUOM010000255.1:0-9994 GCA_049579765.1 Xanthobacteraceae bacterium | reverse complement strand
CGCGCCTGCACGACGGCGCGGTCGATCTTGCCCGCGCCGTTGAGCGGCAGCGCCGCGACGATGTCGACGAACCGCGGGTGCGAATAGGCCGGCCCCTTGTCCAGGCAATAGCTCTTGAGATCCTCCGCCGTCACCGCCGCCCCCGCGCGCGCGATCACCATCGCCGCCGGCACGAAGCCCTTCACCGGGTGCGAGACCGGCGCCACCACGGCATTCACCACGTCGGGATGGGAGAACAGCAGGTTCTCGACCTCCTTGGGATAGACGTTCTCGCCGCCGCAACTGAACATGTCGTCGACGCGGCTGCGGAAGTAGAAGAACCCGTCCTTGTCCCTGCGGAAGATATCGCCGGTGTGCAACCAGCCATCGGTGAGCTTGGCACGCGTGATCTCCGGCTCGTTGTAATAGCCGAGGCAGACATAGGGGCAGCGGATCAGGAGCTCGCCTTCCTCGGCGTCGTCGCCCTGCGCGTCGATCAGTCTGAGCTCGATCTCGGGCGCCGGCACGCCGGGGCTGCCGCGCGGCACCGGACGCCCGTCGATCGGCGCCCGCAACGGGCTGCCGCCTTCGGTCAGCCCGTAGCTCTCCGAAACCTTGATGTGCGGAAGTGCGCGCTCGACCGCATCCATCAGCTCGGGCGTCACCACCGCCGATCCGATCGTCATGCCGCGCAGCGCCGAAAGGTCGAGCGTGCGCAGATAATCGCGATGCTGGAGGAACATCGTGAAGACCGCCGCCACCCCGCGCGAATAGGTGCACTTGTACTTGGCCAAGGCGTCGAGATAGGCGCGCGGCTCGTAGCCCGACATCAGCACGAAGGAGCCGCCGGCATACAGCATCGGCTTGACCGTGCCCCGCAGCGCGTTCTTGTGGAACAGCGGCAATGCGACCAGTCCGCGGTCGCTCTCGGCCGACGGCCAGTAGCGCTGGTTGTAGGCGACGTACCACAGCATGCCGCGGTGGGTCATGATCGCCCCCTTCGGCCGGCCGGTCGATCCCGAGGTGTAGGGCTGAAATGCCTGGGTGTCGTCGGCCATCGGGGGCGGCTCGACGCCGGCGCAGGGCTTCGCCATTTCCACCTCGAAGGAGAGAAAGTCCGCTTCTTCGCGGTCGAGCAGGAGCTGCCGGCGCAGCGGCAAGCGCCGCGCCAGCGCGAGTGCGTCGCGATGGCTTGCGGGGTCCACGATCGCCAGCGCGCAGCCGGCGTCGGCGAGGATGCGCTCGAGCGTATCGCCGGCGAGCCGGATATTGAGCGGAAGCGGAATGGCGCCCGCACGCATCGCGCCGAAGAAGAATTCGATGAACTCCGTGCGGTTGCCGATCAGCATGGCGACGCGCTCGCCCGGCCGCACGCCGAGCCGGGCCAGCATGCCCGCCACCGCGTCCATGCGCGCGTCGAGCTGCCGGTAGGTCGAGCGGCGCTCGCGACCGCCGAACAGATCGATGATCGCCACCTTGTCCGGCACGCGCGTGGTGGCCTGGTCGAAGAAGAAACCGAGATTGCGCCGACGGTTCACGTTGTCCATGGTCGCTCATGTCGTTCGGGCGGATATGTGGTCGCGCGCGCGCCGAACCGGAAAAGCACAGCAGCGAGGCGGGAGTCTCGCCTTTCTTCCCGCCCGCGCGTGCCGAAGGATTGGACGGGTGCGCATGCCAGATCCGATCTGTCTTTGCGATTTGTCATTTTTCAGAAACACAATTCACCTGGCGATGGCGGCGATCGAGCGCATCCCTCGGATGCGTTCGCGCAGCGGCGATCTCGACGCTCAGCTCGAATCCAAGCTGCGGGACCACCGACGATACATCGAGGCTCACGGCCAAGACATGCCCGAGATCCGCGACTGGACGTGGAGGCAATGATGGCCAGCATTCCGTTGCGCGGCGCCTCGCGGCTGTGACGAAAAGGTCACACCCGTTTGCAAATGTCGGCGCACCGCTGGATTGACGATTGGCAGAACGGGCGAAATGCGCCACCTTGCCCCTGCCTAATCATGGGCGTTTCCTCCTTCACTTAAAGCCCCGCTCGTCGGGGCTTTTTTCTTCATGATTGCCGTTGTCGGCAGTGCGCAATGCTGCGCGCCGCCGTCAGGCGGACACCTGCGGCCAGCGCGCCAGCGCCGCGGTCCCCGCTTGGGTGAGGGCATAGACGCCGCGCTCGACGCGGATGAACCAGCCGTACACGTTGCGCAGCAGAATCTTGGGCGCGTCCGGGATGGCGGTCTTGAGCTCGGACGTGCGCCGGGGCCCACCAGCGAGCGACGACGCACAGGCCAGGGCCTGCTGGCGGTAGGCGGTCATGATCGGCAACTTGCAGGTTCCGCCGAGGGCGGGATCGCCGATGCGTCGGCGATGTTCGTGCACCAGCCGCGAGCGGCGCCTCGGGTCGCGGCGCGGGCGCCATGGTCCCGGCTCGACCAGCACCTCCACCCGCCCGCTGGCTGCAACCCCGAGCAGGCCAAAGCCCAGGAAACGGCAAAGCTTGCGCACACGCGGATCGCGCTCGCGGCCGCCGCGCCCCGAGACGCGCACGGCAAGCCAGATTTCGTCGCAAGCCGACGTGCGGTTGATCCCCTGCAGCACGAGCTCGAGGTTGAAACCGAGCTTGAGCTCGCCGACAACCACGACCGGCGGCTCGCCCTCACGCAGCGCGACGAGATCGCAGCCGCAGATCTCGCCCTTCACGTCGAAACCGAGGGTCTCCAGGAAGCGCTTCACCGGGGCGTAGAGCGAGGTCTCCCGCCAGGCGGAGATCGGCACTGCGGATCGTTGCCGCGGCTTCGCGGCGAGCGGCCGTGACGCGCGCTTCGGCACGCCGCCGCTGCTTTCGGGCCGCGCCTCGATGCGGACCGGCACGACAGCCTCCTCGCGTTGCGGGCGGTACGGCACCATGTCGCCGGCGTGGTAAACGCACCGTTAACGCGGCGGCCCCCGGGGGCTCGCGCCGCAGGCACCGCGAGCATCCGGTTACGTCTCGTCCTGCGGCCGCCTGTAGATGTCCGCGGCCGCTTGCGGGCTGACATAGCCGTTGCGGACGTCATCGCGCACCGCCTCGGGAGCGCGCTCGCCGGGCGGCCCGAAGCCGGCGCCGCCGCTGCGCTCGAAGCGGATCACGTCGCCGGCCTTGAGATGCCGGGTCTCGATGGCGCTGAGCTCCTCGCGATCGGGCCGGCCCGGATTGATGATCACCCGCGACGGCCGTGGACCAGTACCTCCGGCGTAGCCCTGTGCCGCGAACACGTGGTTGGACGAGCGCACCGTCAGCACGCTGTCCTCCAGCACCTCGAATTCGCGCGCGTAGCCCAATCCGCCGCGGTAGCGCCCGGCGCCGGCGGAATCGCATATCATCTCGAACGCCCGCACCCGCAGCGGATACTCGCTCTCGAAGATCTCGACCGGCGCGCCAGGGGTGAAGTGGTTCATGGCCATGACCGCCGCGGCGCCGTCGTTGCGGCTGGTGCCGCCGAGCGAGGTGTTGAGGAGCTCGTAGAGAACGGCGGGCTTGCCGCCGCGCGATCTGCGATAGCCGATGGTCACCGCGCCGGAGCCGAGCCCGGACGGCGCGACCGCGCGCGCCGGATTGAGCACGCCCAGCGCGGAGAGCACGGTGTTGTAGACGAGGTGCGCGGTCGGAAAATAGAGATTGACGGTCGCGGGGTGCCGCGCATTGACCACGGTGCCTTCCGGCAGCACGAAATCGACCACCTCGCGCAACCCGAAGTTCACCGGGATGGTGGGGTCGCAGATCGCCAGCACCGCCATCAGCGCGGCTGCCTCGGCGGTGCAAGCGACGAGATTGACCGGGCCGATGGTCTGCGCGTCGGTGCCGGTGAAGTCGAGCGAGAGCCGCTTGCCGGCCTTCGCGGCGCGCACGCAAATGCGCACCGGCTTGTCCTTCACGGCGCCGTCGTGATCGAGAAAGCCCTCAGCCTCGGCGCTGCGATCGGGCCACGCCTGCAGCTCCGTAGCCACCCGGCGCGCGGTCAGCGCCATCAGGCTCGCCATGACGTCGCAGACCGTCTCGCGGCCATATTCCTCGCACAGCGCCGCGAGCCGCTCGACCCCGAGCCGCGTGCAGCCGACCTGCGCGCGCAGATCGCCGAGCACGACCTCGGCGACGCGGCTGTTGTTGGCGATGATCGCCTCGATCGCTTCCTCGATGCCGGCCTCGGTCTGGAACCGGACCGGCGGCAGCAGCAGGCCGTCGTGATAGATCTCGCGCGCCGCCGCGCCGGAGGAGCCCGGCACCAGGCCGCCGATATCGGACTTGTGCGCGAGACTGACGCCGAAACCGATGAGCACGCCACGATGGAAGGCGGGCGTCACCGCGACGAAGTCGGGCGCGTGCGGGCTGCCGCACTTGTAGGGATCGTTGGTGATGAAGCTCTCGCCCGGCTTGAGCATGGCCGCGGGATAACGCGCGAGCACGGCCTGCACCGCCTGCTGGTAAGCGGTGAAATGATATTGCAGCCCCCCGCTGATGACGACGACGCGGCCGGCGGCATCGGTCAGGCCGGCCGTGCCGTCCTTCGATTCCCGCAGGATCGGAGAATAGCCGCTGTGGTAGAGCGCGTATTCCATGGCGGCGGCGGCCTCGCGCAGCCGGCTCGCCACCACCTCGGTCGTCACGGGATCGATGGTCATGGCTTTTCACTCCCCGCGATGACGAGCGTGCCGCCGCCGTCGACCGTCGCGGTCGCTCCCGCCGGCACCACGGTGGTGGCGTCGAACTGATCGACGACGGCCGGGCTGGCGATGCGGTCGCCTGCCATCAGCCTCTGACGATCGTACACCCGCGCGCGGACGAAGCGGTCGGCTTCGCTGTCGAAGAGCTCGCGCTCCCCTTTCAAAGCGCGCTCGGCGTGGCCGTCGCCGTGGGCAAGCTTGGGCAGCTCGAGTCGCGGCACGTCGATCTCGGCCTGCAGGCGGAACGTCACGATCTCCGCGTCCTCCTTGGGCGCCGACTGGCCGTAAACCTGTCGATGTGCTTGGTCGAAGGCGCGCTTGAGGCCCGCCTTGTCCGGCTCGGCGATCTCGGCCGGACAAGCGACCGGCAGGGTATAGCCTTGATGCGGGTAGCGCAGGTCGAGGAGGCGGGTGAGCTTCACGGCATCAGGGGCAAATCCCTCCTCCTCCGCTTCGGCGAGCGCCTGCCGCTCGAGCTCGCGGAACAGATCGTTCATCCGCTGCGCCGGGAAGCGGCTGACGAGCCCGACCTCGGACTTGAGATAAGAGTGGCGCACGCTGGTCTGCAGCATGCCGATGGCGCAGTTGAGCCCGGGATAGGGTGGCACCAGCACGGTCGGAATCCCGACGCTGCGCGCCAGCATCGCGGCATGCAGCGGTCCGGCGCCGCCGAAGGCTACCAGCGCGAACTTGCGCGGATCTTGTCCCTGCTCCTGCAGCGCGAGACGCAGGTCCACCGCCATTTGCGTATTGACGATGCGCAAAATGCCGGCAGCCCCTTGCAGGACGTCGAGGCCGAGCGGTTTGGCGACCTTCTCGATCGCCCGCGCGGCGCGCAGGGGGTCGAGCCGCAACGCCCCCGCGAGGACGGTATCCGCGCTCAGCGCCCCCAGCACGACGTTGGCGTCGGTCACCGTCGGCTCCTCGCCGCCGCGGCCGTAGCAGGCCGGTCCCGGCAATGAACCCGCGCTGTTCGGGCCGACCTTGAGGAGCCCGTCCTTGCCGATCCAGGCGATGGTCCCGCCGCCGGCGCCGAGCGTGCGCACGCGCAGCATGGGCGTGCCGATATCCTGGCCGGCGATCTGGCCTTGCGTCGTCTCCAGCACCCTCCCCTCGACGATCACGCTGATATCGGTCGAGGTACCGCCCATGTCGAAGGTGATGGCGTGCGGCCGCCGCGTCGCGCGCGCCAGCTCGGTCCCCGCGATAACGCCCGCCGCGGGTCCCGACAGCAGCGTCTGGTTGGGATGGCGCGCGCCCAGCGATATGCGCATCAGGCCGCCGTTCGACTGCATGAGAAACAGCTGCGGCGTCTTCAGGCCACGCTCGATCAGGCGCCGCTCCAGCCGCAGCAGGTAGTCCGCGATCTTCGGACCCAAATAGGCGTCGATCACCGTCGTGGACAGCCGCGGATATTCGCGGATCACCGGCAACACGCTCGACGACAGCGAGATGCGGCACTCCGGCGCGACCTCGGCGATGATATCCCCCGCGCGCCGCTCGTGCGCGGGGTTGAGGAACGAGAACAGGAAGCAGACGGCGATGGCTTCGGCGCCCTTGGCTTTGAGCCGGCGCGCCGACTCGCGCAACGCCGCTTCGTCGAGCGGCGTAACCACCTCGCCACGGTAATCGAGACGCTCGCGCACCTCCTCGGTCAGCCACTGCGACGCCAGCAACGGCGGCTTGCGATAGAATGTGTCGAGCAGATCGCTCCCGCGCGGTTGCGACCAGCCCCGCGCCTCGTACACGGCACGAAAGCCGTGCGTGATCATGAGACCGGTGCGTGCGCCTTTGCCTTCCAGCAGCGCATTGGTTGCGACGGTCGTGCCGTGGACGAAGAGCGATATCTCGGACGGCGCGATGCCGTCCGCGAACAGCTTGTCCATCGCATCGAGCACGGCCGCCGAGGGATCGCTCGGGACCGAGGGCACCTTGGCGCGACGCAGTTCGCCGCTGCCCCGTTCGACGGCGATGAGGTCGGTGAACGTGCCTCCGGTATCGACGCCCACCAGCCACACGCCCACAACATCCTCCCGCTACGCGTTTTTTCTCTGATTATTTCCAGCCCGCCGCTTGCGCAACTCGGAATTCCGTCAATATCGCTGCCAAGGTCTGGGGCCTCGAGGATCTGCGCAAGGTGAAGCCGGAAAGCATCTATACCAACGCCTTCCTGCCGTCTGCCTCGCGCTGACGGCACGGTGGATCGAACCGTGACGGGGTGGCTCGCAAGGCTTGCCCCCCTCGTCTTGCTCGCGCTGCTCGCGGCGCTGTGGGAAACGGCGAGCCGGTCCGGCTTCGCCGATCCGCGCCTCTTGCCGCCGCTGTCCGAGGTGCTGCGCGTTCTCGCCGGCCTGCTGCAGGACGAGCGCTTCCGCGGCGATCTCGCCGTCACCCTATCCGAGATCGCCGTGGCGTTCGCGATCGTCGGACCGCTCGGGCTCGCGGTCGGGTTCTTTCTGGGCGAGAGTCTCGGCGCCTACCGCATGTTCGCGCCGACGCTGCATCGCTGCTCTCGACCCCGAAGTCGATCTTTCTCCCGGTGTTCATTTTCGCCTTCGGCATCGGCTTCCTGCAGAAGGTCATCTTCGCCGTCACCCTCGCCTTCTTCATCGTCGTGCTGAGCGGCATCGCGGCGGCACGCTCGGTTCCGGCCGGGCTGGTGACGGCGGCGCGTTCCTTCGGCGCCACGCGGGCGCAGATCTATCTGCACATCTACCTGCCGGCGATGGAGCCGTTGATCATCGAAGGATTGCGCATGGGTCTGATCTTCACCGTCACCGGCGTGCTGCTCGCCGAGATGTACGGTTCGCCGCGCGGCGTGGGCCACGTCATCTTCGCCTGGGGCGAGATGTTTCGCATGCCGGAACTGTTCGCCGGCGTGCTGCTGGTGGTCGCGGCGACCATCGCCTGCAACGAGCTTCTGCGCGCCGTCGAGGATGTGCGCAAGGCGCGGCGCCGAGGCTTCCGCTGATGCCCGGCGTCGGCGCGGGGGCGACAGGGGAGATCATCGTCGTCGAAGGCGTCGGCAAGACCTATGGCAGCGGCGAGCAGGCGCTCACTGCACTGCTCGACGTGTCGTTCACGGTGCGCGAGGGGCAATTCATCACGCTCGTCGGCCCGAGCGGTTGCGGCAAGTCGACCCTGCTGCAGATGCTCGCCGGCCTGATGCCGGCCTCGACCGGCCGCGTGCTGATCGACGGCCGGCCGGTCACGGGGCCGTCACCGGGCAAGGTCGGCGTCATGTTCCAGGACGCTTGGCTGCTGCCGTGGAAGACCGCCGTCGAGAACGTTGAATTCCCGCTGGCGCTACGCCGGGTGCCGGCGGCGGAACGCAGGAAGCGCGCTTTGCCGCTCATCGATCTCGTCGGGCTCGCGAGCTTCGCGCACCGCTACCCCGACGAACTGTCCGGCGGCATGCGCCAGCGCGTCGCCATTGCGCGCTGCCTGGTGCAGGAGCCGAGGGTTCTGCTCATGGACGAACCGTTCGCGGCGCTGGACGAGCAGACCCGCACCCGCATGGGCAGCGAGCTTCTCCAGATCTGGGAGGCGAGCGGTGGCACCGTCGTGTTCGTGACGCATGGGCTGATCGAGGCGATCTATCTCGCGGACGCCGTGTTCGTGATGGGGACCCGCCCGGGACGCATCATCGAGCGGATCACCGTGCCGCTGCCGCGCCCGCGTACCATCGACATGATCGGGAGCGAAGCCTTCGGCCGCCTGCGCAACGAAATCTGGCATCTCATCGCGGAGGTGCGCGCATGAGTGTCCGGCGGCATCTGCTGCGGCTTGCCGGGCTGGCGCTGTTTCTGGCGATCTGGGAAGCCGCGTTCCGGTTCGGGCTATTGAGCCCCATTATCTTCGGCTCTCCCAGCCTGATCGTGACGGCGGCGGCGAAAGATGGCCCGACCTTCCTGCTCGCCTTCCGCATCACGGTGTTCGAGATCGCCATGGCGATTCTGATCGCGTGGAGTTTGGGCGTCGCGTTCGGCGTCTTCGCCGGATCGCTGCCGATGTTGGCGCGGGTTTCCGCGCCGGTGCTGTCGGCGCTGATCGCCGTGCCGTTGGTGGTGCTCTATCCCGTCCTGATCGCCTGGCTGGGACTGGGACCTGGGTCCAAGATCGTGTTCGGCGTCGTCTCCGGTATTTTCCCGATCGCGCTCAACACCATGATCGGCGTGCAAGGGATCGATCGCGGCTACGCCACCATGGCGACGGCCATGGGCGCCAACCGCCGGCAGATCATGTTCCAGGTGATGGCGCCGCTGGCGCTTCCCGCCATCATCTCGGGGCTGCGGCTCGGCACGGCGCTGATCGTGATCGGGGTGGTCTTGAGCGAGATGCTGGGCTCGACCGACGGTATTGGCTTTTGGATTTCCTACCATCGGGCGCTGTTCAACACCGGCCAAGTCTATCTCGGCATCCTGCTCGCGCTGCTGATCGCCGGGCTGACGAACGCCGGATTGTCGTTGGTCGAGCGGCTCTACGGCCGGCGGGCGACGATCAATCCGTGCTGTAAGGCGACTTATGGAGCGCCCGCGACCACCCTGCCCCACCAGGAGTATCAGGAGTATTTCATCGGACGGCGCTCCGTGTGGCGCGGACCGAGGGTGACCGGGGCAGCCAGTCGCCGCAATACCCCCTAAAACCGCCCGATTTCAGGGCATCCACGGCCAAAGACTCTTTCCTTGCAGGCTCGAATCATATCTTCTGCCGTTCGCGCATTTCGCGTCTCTGAGGAGGGCTATCCATCATGGCGTCTTCGCGCACAGGCAAAGCAATGGCACCAGCGGCCGCCGCCAAGAGCAGCCGTCCGGTGACTATCAAGCATTTGGCGGCAAGGCTGGCGAAGGATCATCAGCTCACGAAGCGTGCGGGGGAAGCCATCCTCGGCGATCTCGTGACGATGATCACCAAGCATCTCAAAAAAGGCGAACGGATCCGGATCGCGGGTCTCGGCATATTGCAGGTCAGGGCGCGCGCCGCGCGCATGGGACGCAATCCCGCGACCGGCGAAGCCATCAAGATCAAAGCGAGCAGGAAGGTGGCGTTTCGCGCGGCGAAGGACCTGAAAGCCGCGATCTAACGGCGGCGCCGCCGTCCCGGGAGACATTGCCCCGCCGGCGACCACCGGCGGGGGCATTTCCTTTTTGTTGTCTCCTCAGTCTGTCTGAGCTCCTCCGGCGGCTAATCTGACTGAGTCAGAAAGTCGCGGTACAACTTTCGAAGAATCACATATTTGGCAAGATTCACAATCAGCGAGAGGGGCTGAGGATGGATCTTGGACGGTTAGAGAATAGTGAATCGCGCTTTG
>JBAUOM010000254.1:0-23254 GCA_049579765.1 Xanthobacteraceae bacterium | reverse complement strand
GGGCCGCCGAGATCGCGCGCGACCCGCTGAAGGGTCTCATCGAGAAGCACATCCGCAGCGGCAAGAGCGGCATGGAGGAGACGCCGGCGGGCAAGGTGTTTCTCACCGTGCACGTCCCGCCCTCGCGCCTCGTCATCACCGGCGCCGTCCACATCAGCCAGGCGCTCGCGCCGATCGCGCAGATCCTGGGCTATGACGTGACCATCGTTGATCCGCGCACCGCCTTCGCGTCGATCGAGCGCTTCCCCGACGTCAAGGTGATCGCGCAATGGCCGGACGTGGCGCTGCCGCCGCTCGGCATCGATCACTATACCGCCTTCGTCGCGCTGACCCATGATCCCAAAATCGACGACCCCGCGCTCAGCCACGCCCTGGCGCGTGAGTGCTTCTATATCGGCGCGCTCGGCTCCAAGAAGACCCACGGCCGCCGCCTCGAGCGGCTGAAAGCGCAGGGCGTGTCCGACGCCGCGCTGGCGCGCATCCACGCCCCGATCGGCCTCGACATCGGGGCGGTGTCGCCGCCGGAGATCGCGGTCGCGATCATGGGCGAGATCACGGCGCGGCTGCGCCAGTCCCCGGAGCAAGCGGCATGAAGTTCGGCGCGGTTCCGGTGGCGCAGGCCGAAGGCGGTGTGGCGGTGCATTCGATCCGCAAGGGCGGCCTCGTCCTGAAGAAAGGCACCTTGATCGGCAAGGACGAGATCGCCGCGCTCGCCGGCGTCGGCATCGCCGAGATCGTGGTGGCGCGGATCGAGCCCGGGGACGTCGCGGAGGATGCGGCCGCGGCCGGGATCGCGGCGGCGGTGGCAGGCGAGGGAGTGCGCGTCGACCGCGCCTTCACCGGCCGTGCCAACCTGTTCGCGGAAAGCGCGGGCGTGCTGGTGGTGGACAAGGACGCGATCGACCGCCTCAACCGGGTCGACGAGTCGATCACCCTGGCGACGCTTGCCGCCTACAAGCCCGTGGTCGCAGGCGAGATGATCGCCACCGTGAAGATCATCCCCTTTGCGGTCGCGGCGGGGGAGCGCGACGCCGCGCTCTCGGTCGCCGAGATGGCACGCCCGCTGGTGCGGGTGGCGCCCTACCGCATTCGCAAGGTCGGTGTCGTCTCCACGCTGTTGCCGGGGCTCGCCGCCAAAGTCATCGAGAAGACCTTGCGTGTGACCGAGGAGCGCCTCGCGCCCGCCGGCGCCGGCATCGTTGCCGAGCGCCGAGTTGCACACGAGCAGGGCGCGCTGGCCAAGGCGATCGAGGAGGTGCTGGGGGAGGGCGCCGAGCTGGTGATCGTGTTCGGGGCCTCCGCCATTGCCGACCGCCGCGACGTCATTCCGGCCGCGGTCGAGGCCATCGGCGGGCGCATCGAGCATTTCGGCATGCCGGTCGATCCCGGCAATCTGCTCCTCGTCGCCGCTGCGCGCGGCCGTCCGCTGCTCGGCGCCCCGGGCTGCGCGCGCTCACCGAAGGAGAACGGTTTCGATTGGGTTCTCATGCGGTTGCTCGCCGGGCTTAAGGTTCCGCGCGAGGCCATTACGGGGATGGGCGTGGGCGGCCTGTTGATGGACATCGTCACCCGGCCGCAACCGCGCGCGGAGCCGCCGGCCGCGGCCCGCCGGCGTATCGCCGGCATCGTGCTCGCCGCCGGCCGCTCCACCCGCATGGGTGGACCGAACAAGCTTCTCGCCGAGATCGGCGGCCGCCCGCTGGTGCGCATCGCCGCCGAGGAAGCGCTGGCATCGCGCGCCAATCCGGTGATCGTCGTGGTGGGCCACCAGCGCGACGAGGTCGCGAGGGCGCTGGCAGGTTTGCCCGTCGAGCTCGTGCACAATCCGGATTTCGCTCAGGGCCTCGGTACCTCGCTCAAGGCCGGCATCGCGGCCGTCCCGGCCGATGCCGAGGGGGCGATCGTGTGCCTCGGCGATATGCCACAGGTCGACGCCGGTCTGATCGACCGGCTCATCGCCGCGTTCGACCCCGATCGCGGCGCGCTCGTGGTGACGCCGACCTTCGAAGGCAAGCGCGGCAATCCCGTCCTGTGGT
The DNA here is from genome assembly GCA_049579765.1 of Xanthobacteraceae bacterium. Lineage (GTDB taxonomy): Bacteria > Pseudomonadota > Alphaproteobacteria > Rhizobiales > Xanthobacteraceae > VAZQ01. Next base: position 21,218 of record JBAUOM010000254.1, on the reverse strand, counting down.
CGCGCCGGTTCTTTCCCGATCTGATGGCGATCGAGGGAGACGTGGGCGCGCGCCGTCTGATCGGCCGCTACGGCGAAGCGGTGGTGGAAGTGCCGCTCCACGGCAGGGCCGCGCTCGTCGACATCGACACGCCGGAGGCGCTCACCGGCGTCAAAGCCGAGATCGAAGGCGCGTTCTCGAAATAAAGCCCCGGGCCGAGGCCCGGGGTGACAAGCGCGGTTGCCGCCGCCCTCAGCGACCGGGACGGCACCACAGGATCGTGCATACCGGCAGCGGGCTGTGGCGCTCGCAGCGCCGCAATGCCCACAGCTTGGCATCGATAATCGAGTAGCTGCTTGCCCGTCCCCCCGAGCCGATCCCGGTGGCAAGGCAAACCCAGGCCGAAGCCTCGGATGAGGCCACTGCAAGCAAAGATGCCGCGACAACCATTGCACCGATAATTCGCCCCATATCCCCCTCCTCATGACACGGCGGCACCCCGTCATGGCCGCCGCGGCGATCTGATCACGCGGTTGTGGATTTTCTATGAGCGGGCGGCGCAAGCCCCCAAGTTCCCGCGCTCCGGTGGCGCCGCCTGTAGTGTCATTGTGTGCGGGTTCCGCCCCCTTGCGCCGGCGCTCCGCCCCACACTACATTATGACTGACCAGTCAGTCATTTTGAGGCGCACATGGTCGGCAGCGCGCGCGCCGGACGAAAACGAGGCTCGGCGCCCCGAGCAAGAGGGGCGGGCCGGCAGAGCGTGCGCGCCGCCCAGCGCACCGAGCGGCGTACCGCCATCCTCGCCGCTGCGCTCGAGGAATTCGCCGCGCGCGGCTTCGCGGCGACCCGGCTCGACGATGTCGCGCGGCGTGCGGGCGTCGCCAAGGGCACGATCTACCTCTACTTCCGCGACAAGGAGGCGCTGTTCCAGGAACTCGTGCGCACCATGCTGAGCCCGCTTGTGGGCGCCATCGAAGCGGCGCCGCTCCGCGAGCTCCCGATCCGCGCTGTCGTCGAGATGATCTTCGACGTGTTCGTCAACGAGATCTACGCCACGCACCGCAAGGACGTGATCCGGCTGATCATCGCGGAGGGACCGCGCTTTCCCAAACTTGCGGAATTCTACTATCGCGAGGTGATCGCGCGCGTGCTGCCGATTATCCGGGCGCGGCTCGCGCTGGCAGTGGAGCGCGGCGAGCTCGCCCATGACGCGCTCGCGCGCTTTCCGCAGCTGCTGGTCGCGCCGGCCCTGCTCGCGGTCCTGTGGAGCGGCCTGTTCGGACGCTTCGCGCCGCTCGACGCGCGGGCACTCATGCGCGCCCACCTCGATCTGCTGTTCGGCGAGGGGAGCGGGCCGTGAGCGGACGCCGCTTCGCCCTCGCGCTGCTTGTGCTGATCGTGGCGGTCGCGGCGCTCGTCGTCCCCGCCTGGCAGAGTGCCAAGGTGCAGACGTTCCAGGGCTGGGTCGAGGCCGAGCTGATCTTCGTTGGACCCGACCAGTCGGGCCGCATCGAGACCCTCAATGTGCGTCAGGGCGACCAGGTCGAGTGGCGTCAACTGCTGTTCACGCTCGACACCGAGCTGCAATCGGCCGACGTCGCCATGCAAGAGGCCGAATTGAAGAACGCACAACAGGCCTATGACCGCGCACAGCAACTCTTGAGCCGGCAGGCCGGCACGCAAAAGACGCTGGAGGAGGCCGAGGCCGCGCTGCGCACGGCGCAGGCGCGGCTCAACTCGGCGCAGACTAGGCTCACGCGCCGCAAGGTGTTCAGTCCGGTCGCCGGCACCGTCCAGCAAATCTATTACCGCGGGGGAGAGTTCGTCCCGGCCGGCAAGCCGATCGTCGCGCTGTTGCCGCCGAGCAATCTGAAGGTGCGGTTCTTCGTCAACGAGGCGACATTGCCAGAGCTCAAGTTCGGCGATGCCGTCACCGTCACCTGCGACGGTTGCGCCCCGGGCATCACCGCCAAGATCAGCTTCATCTCCCGGACTTCGGAATTCACCCCGCCGGTCATCTACAGCATGGAGGAGCGCTCGAAGCTCGTATTCATGATCGAGGCGCGGCCGGAGCGGCCCGAGCGGCTGCGCGTCGGCCAGCCGGTGAGCGTCGTACTGGGAGACGGGCAGTGACGAACGCAGCGATGCCCGCGCCCGAGATCGCCATCGAGGTCGAAGGACTGACCAAGTCCTTCGGCGGACGCAAGGTCGTGCGCAACCTCTCGATGCGGGTGAAGCGCGGCGAGATCTACGGCTTTCTCGGCCCCAACGGCTCGGGCAAGACCACGACCATCCGGATGTTATGCGGGCTGCTCACCCCCGACGAGGGCCGCGGCACCTGCCTCGGCTACGACATCCGCACCGAGGCCGACGAGATCAAGCAGCACGTGGGTTACATGACCCAGCGCTTCAGCCTCTATCAGGATCTCTCGGTGCGCGAGAACCTGGAATTCGTGGCGCGTCTCTACCGGATCGCCAACCCGACGGCGGCAGCGCATGCGACGATCGAGCGAATCGGGCTCGCCGGCCGCGAGACGCAGCTGGCGGGTGAGCTGTCGGGCGGATGGAAGCAGCGGCTTGCACTCGGCGCCTGCACGCTACCCAATCCGCAGCTCCTCCTGCTCGACGAGCCGACCGCGGGCGTCGATCCCAAGGCGCGGCGAGAGTTCTGGAACGAGATCCACGCGCTCGCGGCGGAGGGGCTCACGGTGCTCGTGTCCACCCATTACATGGACGAAGCCGAGCGTTGCCACGAGATCGCCTATATCGCCTACGGCGTCCTGCTTGCCCACGGCGCCGTCGAGGACGTAATCGCAGCCTCGCATCTGTTGACCTACACGGTCAGCGAGCATGACGGCGACGGTCTGGCCAAGCTCGCCGACGCGCTCAGCCACCAGCCCGGCGTCGACATGGTGGCGCCGTTCGGCACCAGCCTGCACGTGTCCGGCCGCGACGCAGCGGCGCTCGAGGCGGCGATCGCGCCCTACCGCCAGCGACCAGAGCTGACCTGGGCGCGCTCGCAGCCTTCGCTCGAGGACGTCTTCATCGATCTCATGGGCAGGGCAAAGGACAACTTCCAATGAGCGTGCCGGCCGCCACCAACGCACCGCGCAGGCGCGCGAGCGGGTTCCGGCAGCGAACCTGGGCGATGCTGATCAAGGAATTCATCCAGCTCCGGCGCGATCGCGTCTCATTCGCGATGATCATCATGATCCCGCTGGTTCAGCTTCTGCTGTTCGGCTACGCCATCAACACCAACCCGCGGCATCTGCCGACCGCGGTGCTGCTGCAGGAGCAGACCGATCTCAGCCGCTCGGTGCTCAAGGCGCTCCAGAACACCGCCTATTTCGACGTCACCCACATCGTCCGAACCGAGGCCGAGTTCGACCGCCTGCTCGCCTCCGGCAGCGTGCTGTTCGCGGTCGAGATCCCGGCGAATTTCGAACGCGCGATCCGGCGCGGGGATCGTCCGGCACTGCTGGTCGCCGCCGACGCGACCGACCCGGTGGCGGCGGGCTCGGCCATGGCCGCGCTCGGTAATCTCGTGCAGACGGCGCTCCAGCACGACCGTGCCATTCCCGACGCCGCGGAGCCGCCGTTCGAGATCCGCACTCACGCCCGCTACAATCCGGCGGCCAACACGTCGTTCAACATCGTGCCGGGGCTCGTTGGCACCATTCTCACCATGACCATGCTGATATTCACCGCGCTCTCGGTGACGCGGGAGATCGAGCGCGGCACCATGGAAAGCCTCCTGGCCATGCCGATCACGCCGGTCGAGATCATGCTCGGCAAGATCATCCCCTACATCATCGTCGGCTTCGTGCAGGCCGCCCTCATCATCGGCATTGGTATTGGCCTGTTCGGGGTCCCGCTGCTCGGGAGCCTGTTGCTGCTGGCGCTGCTCAGCACTTTGTTCATCACCACCAATCTTTCCGTCGGCTACACCTTCTCCACCGTCGCGCAGAACCAGCTGCAGGCGATGCAGATGTCGATGATGTTCTTCCTGCCGAATATTTTGCTTTCCGGCTTCATGTTTCCGTTCGCGGGGATGCCCGGCTGGGCGCAGTGGATTGGCGAGTTCCTGCCGCTGACCCACTATCTGCGTATCGTGCGCGGCATCATGCTCAAGGGCGCGGGCCTCTCCGACCTGCGTTACGACACGCTGGCGCTCGCCGGGCTGATGCTGATCGCCATGACCGTCGCGATCGCGCGCTTCCGGCGCACGCTCGATTAGGGTCGGCGCCCCGCGCCGGTCGCTGGGCGGTGTGAGCTTGATGTGGCGAGGCGCCGTTGGCGGATTGGATCGTGTTTGCGCGCTCATGCCGCCTGCGGCGATCTGCTGCCGGTTCTTGTCATGGCTGCCTTGCAAGCACGGCATCCCGCGCCCGGCATCGCCGCGGATTCGCGTGTCGGCCGCACTTGCATGGCGCAGCGCGGTTTCCCAAATCCGGGACAGCGAAGCGCGATAATGCGTTTCGCTTCCTCCCTGACTTGGGCCGCCGATCAGGCGGCCCTTCTTTTTTGCGATCGACGCCGGCCGGCGACCTCGACGTCGCTGCTGATCGCTTCGCTGACAAGCACGGCATCTCTCGCTCACGCGTCGAGTCGCGCTATCGCTGGGTTCCCTCTCGCGCCACTTTCGGTGCCTATATCACCCCCCCTCGTCGCGCACCCCATTCTGGGCGGGCAACGCCGTCTGGGGATGCCCGCAGAAGGGCCCTCCGCAGATTCGACGGCGTCGCATTACATTGCCGTAATGTCGGAACCCGCGGATCAGCGGAAGGCCTCGCCGGACATGGAAGCCGGGCGACACCTCCTGTTTGCGCCCGGGGCGGGCACGCGCAATGCGATAGCGCCGCAATTCCATGAGGGCATCGCGCCGCTCGAAGATGCGCGGGTTCCATGGCTCATTTGACGGTCTGCGCGTTGACTCTACGTCAGGCGAAAGCGGGGCGAGCGGAGCGGTTGACCACTTCGAGGTGGGAGGACCCGCACGGGGCGCCGCCCTGACCGGTCTCCCGGGATCCAATCGAAAGGAGCGTGTGATGAAACTCACTTCCGCGCAGGTCGAACGAACGTTGGGACAAATGGAAGCCCAGGCCATTCCCGACGATCACCCCGTGGTTCCGCAGCTCAACGATCTGTTCGGGGAACACACGTTTTTTCTCGACAGCAACGGGCTCAATATCGTGGAGCCGACCGAGGCCGGCGATGCCGAAGTCCGGTCGGTCCAAGTGGTCAAGCTTGCGAGCTGGAGCGACGACGACGGCTTGGAGCCGCACGCGCCCAAACCGACCGATGTCGTCATTGTGCTGGCTTCCGGCCGCTCGAACTGACGCTCTGTGGGGTCATCGCGCGGCTCTCGGGGGGGCCTGGCGGGGGCCGCGTGATGTCCATCGTCGTGAGGAGCAAACGCGGCGATCGGCGACCTCGACGGAATATGCAGTCCGTCGCGCCAGTCAGGCGCGCGAGCAGCCGACGTCGCAGCGGCTGGAACCGGTATTGGCGGCGGGGCGTTGAAATCGGGGGCGAAGCGAGTCCCCCGTGGCTGAAGCTGCACTGCGCAATTTCACGGTCAATTTCGGGCCCCAACACCCGGCCGCGCATGGCGTCTTGCGCTTGGTCCTCGAGCTCGACGGCGAGGTCGTCGAGCGGGTCGATCCACATATCGGCCTCCTGCACCGCGGCACCGAGAAGCTGATCGAGCACAGAGACCTACTTGCAGGCGTTGCCCTATTTCGACCGGCTCGACTATGTCGCGCCAATGAACCAGGAGCACGCCTTCTGCCTGGCGGCCGAACGGCTCCTCGGCATCGCCGTGCCGAAGCGCGGACAACTGATCCGCGTGCTCTATTGCGAGATCGGGCGGCTGCTCTCGCATCTGCTCAACGTCACCACGCAGGCGTTGGATGTCGGCGCGCTCACTCCGCCGCTGTGGGGCTTCGAAGAGCGCGAGAAACTGATGGGATTCTACGAGCGCGCCTCGGGCGCGCGCATGCACGCGAACTATTTCCGCGTCGGAGGAGTGCACGAGGACTTGCCGCCGAAGCTCCTCGACGACATCTGGGCGTTCTGCGACCCCTTCCTCGCGGTGTGCGACGACCTCGAGGGCCTGCTCACGGACAACCGCATCTTCAAGCAGCGCAATGTCGGCATCGGGGTGGTCGAGCTCGCCGATGCCTGGGCTTGGGGATTTTCCGGCGTGATGGTGCGCGGATCCGGTGCCGCCTGGGATCTGCGCAAGGCGCAGCCTTACGAATGCTATTCGCAGCTCGCCTTCGACATCCCGGTCGGCAGGCACGGCGACTGCTACGATCGCTATCTCGTGCGCATGGAGGAGATGCGCCAGTCGGTGCGCATCATGAAGCAGTGCCTGGAGAAGCTGCGGCTGCCGGCGGGCAAAGGTCCCGTCGCCGCCAGGGACAATAAGATCGTCCCTCCACCGCGCGCCGAGATGAAGCGTTCGATGGAAGCGACCATCGAGCATTTCAAGCTCTACAGCGAAGGCCATCGCGTGCCGGCTGGAGAAGTCTATGCCGCCGTCGAGGCGCCCAAGGGCGAGTTCGGCGTCTACTTGGTGGCGGACGGCACCAACCGCCCCTATAAGTGCAAGATACGGGCGCCGTCGTTCGCGCACCTGCAGGCGATGGAGTTCTTGAGCCGCGGCCACATGCTTGCGGACGTCTCGGCGATCATCGGCTCGCTCGACATCGTGTTCGGAGAGATCGACCGCTGACCGCCCGCTCCGGCTGTTCGGTTGAGGGCAAGCCCAAGACCCAAGCGGCTCGCCGCCAACGCGCACTAGCAGCGCATAGGGAGAACAAAAATGCTGATCGATGCGAAGAGTCGGCGTCATCGCGACGACGCCGATCGTGACGAGCGCGAACGCCGCCGCCAGGAAGAGGCGCTCGACGACGCCCTCAGGAACACCTTTCCAGCGTCCGATCCGGTCTCGGCGGAGCAGCCGGCGCGTTCGTCCTGAAAGGTCTCGCCTGGAATGGCGCGGCAGATCCGCGCTCGGACGCGTTCCGCTCCGCCACGGCACGGAAATCTGCTCCGCGATTTCGGCATGGATATTGCGAGGGAAATCGCGCTATATCGGCTGGTGCGGCCGGTCCGTGCCGCGCGCCGATACCGGGCGGCCCAGCAGTCCCATGTCACAACTTGCCACGCCTAACGCCGACGCGAGTGCCGCCAGGGTGTCCATCGGCTTCATAAACTGGGCGCACGCGCTCGACCATTACGTGATGCTGATCTTCCCGACCGCGGTGATCGGGCTCGCCGTGGTCTTCGAGCGCAGCTATGCCGAGCTGATCGCGTTCGGCACCCCGGCTTTCGTCGCCTTCGGCCTGTTCTCGCTACCGGCGGGCTGGCTCGCTGACCGCTGGAGCCGCCGCAACATGATGGCGCTGTTCTACGTCGGCTGCGGCCTGTCCCTGCTGGCCGCCGGACTGGCGCCGGCGCACCCGGTCGTCCTCGCCGCCGCGCTGTTTGCGCTCGGCGTATTCGCGGCGATCTACCATCCCGTCGGCACGGCGATGCTGATCGCACAGGCGACCGTGCGCGGCCGCTCGCTCGCCTTCAACGGCGTGTGCGGCAATCTCGGCGTCGCGCTGGCGGCCGGAATCACGGCGCTGCTGACCTTTGCGTTCGGCTGGCGCGGCGCGTTCCTGGTACCGGCGACCGTGTGCCTCGTAACGGCGGTCTTCTATGTGCGCCTGGTCCCCGACGACCGGCAGACGGCGGCGAGCCGCACTTCGGCGCCCGACGTGGCGTTCGCGCCATGGCTCGCCGTGACGATCTTCGGCCTGTTCGCCGTCGTCGCGCTGACCGCCGGGCTCGTCTTCCATATCGCGACGGTGGCGCTGCCGAAAATCGTGGACGAACGGCTGGGTGCCGACATTTCGCTGCTGGTGGTGGGGGGGCTTGCGACCGTCATCTTCATGTGCGGCGCGCTCGCACAGCTCACGGTCGGGCGGTTGGTCGAAAAGCTCCCCCTGCATTTGCTGTTCGCGGGCATCGCCGTCCTGCAATTCGCGAGCATCGCGTGGGCGGCCTATGCGACGGGCGTCACTCTGGTGATCGCGCTCGCCGTCGCGCTGGCGGCGATCTACGCCCAGGTCACGGTCAACGATCTCGTGATCGCGCGCTACACCGCGGATGCCTGGCGCGGGCGCGTCTACGCGGTGCGCTATTTCCTCACCTTCGTGGTCTCGGGCGCGGCGGTGGGAACGATCGCGCTTCTGCACGCCCGCGGCGGCTTCGGCCTCGTTCTCGGGGCGACGGCGGTTATCGCCTTCGTGCTTGCCGTGGTGACGGCGGCGATCACTATTCTCGTCAACGGCGTGGAGAAGCAGCGCACGCGGGCAGTGGTGCCGGCGGAGTGAAGGTCGCGGCCGGCATCCGGCCCGAAGGCAAAAAAAGGCCCGGGCTCGCGCCCGGGCCTTTGCATTGTCGCCGAACGGCGGTCCTGATCGACCTAGTTAGAAGTCCATGCCGCCCATTCCGCCGCCGCCGGGCGGCATCGCAGGCGCCTGCTTCTTCGGCACCTCGGCCACCATGGCCTCGGTGGTGATGAGCAGGCCCGCCACGGAGGCGGCGTCCTGCAGCGCGGTGCGCACCACCTTGGTCGGGTCGCTGATGCCCTTCGACACCAGGTTGCCGTACTCGCCGGACTGGGCATCGAACCCGAAGGCATACTGGTCCTTTTCCAGGATCTTGCCGACGATCACCGAGCCGTCCTCGCCGGCGTTGATCGCGATCTGCCGTGCCGGCCAGGAGAGCGCCCGCCGCACGATCTCGACGCCGGTCTTCTGGTCGTCGTTGTGGGTACGGACCTTCTTGAGCACTTCGGAAGCGCGCAGGAGCGCGACGCCGCCGCCCGGCAGGATGCCTTCTTCGACCGCGGCACGGGTCGCGTGCATGGCGTCATCCACGCGGTCCTTGCGCTCCTTCACCTCCACCTCGGTCGCGCCGCCGACGCGGATCACCGCGACGCCGCCGGCGAGCTTGGCGAGCCGCTCCTGCAGCTTCTCGCGATCGTAGTCCGAGGTGGTCTCCTCGATCTGCGCCTTGATCTGGGCGATGCGGCCCTCGATCTCGGACTTCTTGCCCGCGCCGCCCACGATCGTGGTGTTCTCCTTGTCGATCGTGACCTTCTTGGCGCGGCCGAGCATGTTGAGCGCGACGTTCTCGAGCTTGATCCCGAGGTCCTCGGAGATAGCCTGCCCGTTGGTGAGCACCGCGATGTCCTGCAGCATCGCCTTGCGGCGGTCGCCGAAGCCGGGAGCCTTCACCGCCGCGACCTTGAGGCCGCCGCGCAGCTTGTTGACGACCAGCGTGGCAAGCGCCTCGCCCTCGACGTCCTCGGCGATGATGAGAAGCGGCTTGCCGGTCTGGACGACAGATTCGAGCAGCGGCAGGAGCTCCTGCAGGCCCGAGAGCTTCTTCTCATTGATGAGGATGTAGGGATCCTCCATCTCCACCCGCATCTTGTCGGCGTTGGTGATGAAGTAGGGCGAGATGTAGCCGCGGTCGAACTGCATGCCCGCGACCACGTCGAGCTCGGTCTCGAGCGACTTCGCCTCCTCCACCGTGATCACGCCCTCGTTGCCGACCTTCTTCATCGCCTCGGCGAGGAAACGGCCGATCTCGGCGTCGCCGTTGGAGGAGATGGTGCCGACCTGGGCGATCTCCTCGTTCGAGGTGACCTTCTTGGAGTTCTTCTTGAGGTCTTCCACGATGGCTTCGACGGCGAGATCGATGCCGCGCTTCAAGTCCATCGGGTTCATGCCTGCGGCGACCGACTTAGCGCCTTCCTTGACGATGGAGGCGGCGAGCACGGTCGCCGTGGTGGTGCCGTCGCCGGCGACGTCGGAGGTCTTCGAGGCGACCTCGCGCACCATCTGCGCGCCCATGTTCTCGAACTTGTCCTCGAGCTCGATCTCCTTGGCGACGGTGACGCCGTCCTTGGTGATGCGGGGCGCGCCGAACGACTTGTCGAGCACGACGTTGCGGCCCTTCGGGCCGAGGGTGACCTTCACCGCGTTGTTGAGAATGTCGACGCCGCGCAGCATCTTGTCGCGCGCTTCGACCGAGAATTTGACTTCCTTGGCGGCCATTTCCGTTCACTCCGTTGGGGTTCTGCTCAGGCGGCCTTTTTCTTGGCGGCGCCTTCTTCGATGACGCCCATGACGTCGGACTCCTTCATAATCAGGAGGTCCTCGCCGTCGATCTTGACCTCGGTGCCCGACCATTTGCCGAACAGGACGCGATCGCCGACGCGAACGTCGATGGGGATCAGTTTGCCAGCCTCGTCGCGGCCGCCCGGGCCTACCGCCACGACCTCGCCTTCCGAGGGCTTTTCCTTGGCGGTGTCGGGGATGATGATGCCGCCGGCGGTCTTCTCCTCGGCATCGATGCGCTTGACGACGATGCGGTCGTGAAGCGGACGAAACTTCATGATGTCCTCCTAAGCATTTGGCAGAATTTAAGATTGTAAGTTCGCGAAGAGCGGTAAAGGACTCGCCTTGCCGCTCGTTCCGGGCGCGACATAAGGGGGATTATTTTGGCCCGCAAGAGGCGCCCGCAAAAAAATTAGCACTCCACGAGCGCGAGTGCCAAGAAAATCTAGCACTCGGTTAATTCAAGTGCCAGGAGCCACCTAGCGCCAAAATCACGTGTCTGACAAGGAAATCGGCCAAATACGGGATGTGCCTTCTTGCGGCGCATTGTCCAGCCTTGTCAGCACTTTCGGGAACATGCTGCTAACGCCTTGATTTTAGGAACTTAATTCAAAATTTGTGCTTGTCTTGGGCGGGCGGTGACGCGCAGACTCCGTCCAGATCGGAGGCATGAGTCCATGGCAAGGCATACGGAATCCGGGCCGCAAGGATCGAGGGACTTCGGCCGGCAGCTCGAGGGCTACGGCCTGACCACGGCGCAAATTCTCTACCGGCTGCCCGATCATCCGTCCCTGCTGCAGACCTATGTCTGGCAGGACTACGATCTCTGCCCGCGCTTTCCCGCGCTCAACCGCTTTCTCGCGTTTTGGCTTGAAAAGCTCGAAGGGCCGCTTCATTCCGTGACGGTCGCACATTCGCGGCTGATCCGGCCCGCGGAGATCCGCGCGGTCAACGGCGAGTTTCGCTTGCACTGACCCGCGACGGCCGGGCGCCCCGCGCTAGGTCAGTACCCCGACGATGGCGCCCATCAGGCAGGTGGCGATCGTTCCCGACACGATCGACTTGAGCCCGAGCGAGAGCACGTCGTCGCGTCGCTCCGGCGCCATGGTGCCAAGTCCCGCGATCATGATGCCGAGCGAGCCGAAATTGGCGAAGCCGCACATGGCGTAGAGCAGGATCAGGCGCGAGCGCGGATCGAGCGCATCGGGCGGCAGTTTCGACAGCTCCACATAGGCGATGAGTTCGTTGAGGATGGTCTTGATCCCCATGAGCCCGCCCGCCGTCACCGCCTCGCCCCAGGGAATGCCGAGGAGCCAGCATACCGGCGCCATCGCCCAGCCGAGCACGCGCTGCAGCGTGACCGGCGCTGCGCCTACCTCCGGCAGCATGCCGATGATCGCATTGGCGAGATGCACCAATGCGACCAGGACGATGAGCATGGCGCAGATATTGAGCAGAAGCTCGAGCCCCGTGGCGGTGCCGCGGACGATCGCGTCCATGGTGCTCGCGGCGACCTTTTCCACCTCGAGCGGCGAAGCGCCGCCGGTCTGCCGGTCGCTGCGCTCGGGCACCATGATCAGGCTTACCAGAATTGCCGCCGGTGCTCCCATGACCGAGGCGATCACGAAATGTGCCGCCGCGTCGGGGATGAGCGGGCCGAGCAGCGTGGCGTAGAGCACCAGCACGGTGCCGGCGATGCCGGCCATGCCGCCGGTCATCACGATGAACAGCTCGCTGCGCGTAAGGCGTGCGAGATAGGGACGGATGAATAGCGGCGCCTCGACCATGCCGAGGAAAATGTTGGCGGCGGTCGAGAGGCCGACCGCGCCGCCGACCTTGAGCGTGCGCTCGAGCAGCCAGGAGAAGCCGCGCACGATCGGCGGTAGGATGCGCCAATGGAACAGCAGCGTGGTCAACACGCTCATCACCAGCACGATCGGCAGGGCCTGCAGCGCCAGCACGAATTCCGCCCCCGGCACCTTGAGCTCGTAAGGGAGCTGCCCGCCGCCGAGATAGCCGAAGACGAAGGAGGTGCCGGCCCGGCTGGCCGCGGCGATGGCATCGACGGCGCGGTTGACGGCCGCGAATGCGCCTGCGGCGCCGGGCACTTTAAGCAGGGCGATGGCGGTGACGAACGTCACGGCAAGCCCGATGGCCGCCTGCCGCCAAGCCACGGCGCCGCGATCCTCGCTGATCAGCCAGGCGAAGCCGAGGAGGGCGAAGATACCCAGCAGCGACTGCAGATGTTGCATTGCGCCCCGTTGGTGATGCACGCATCGGTGCGCGCATACCTGCCTACGATGACGACGCGGGTCGCCCGGTCAAGCCCCGCGCGCTTCATCGGCGCGGACTTGAGCTTGCCGGCGCAGCGCGTCCCGGGTCAGAACGGCGCGCGGTGTTCACGAAGGCGGCGGACACGGCGGAATCGACATCCGAACTCACGGCGCCAGCGGGTTCAACCATCGCAGCTCGGGAAATCGCGCGAAATCGCCATCGGTCGAGCACAGTGTCAGCCCGTGCTCGATGGCCAGCGCCGCGAGGTGAGCGTCCGGCACCAAGTTGCCCTGCACGCCAGGCTGCGCCAGCAATGTGCCGAGCACTTCGGCGTGGCGTTCGGTGGGCTGCGGCGTCCACACCGGCTCGGCGGCGAGCCATGCCGAGGCGCGTTGCCATGCAGTGGCCATCGGTACCGGCGGAGCGAACATCCGGGCATTCGTCGCAAGCCGCAGATAGGCGAGCACGGCCGTCCACGGCAATCCGACGGGAGCCGTGTCGTTGAGCCGGCGGTCAAGCCATTGCTTGGCCGCCTCGTGCTGGCGGAAGCTGGCGATGCTCGCATAGAGGAGGATGTTGGCGTCGACCAGGATCATTTGAAACCTTCGCCGTCCGCATAGGCGAGCGCTTCGGCGACATTGTCGACATTGTCGAACAGGGGCTTGATGCCCTCGATCGGTTGCGTGCGGAACGGCTCGCGCTTCTTAGGCCGCGCGCCCATCTCCCGCAGCCCCCGGCGCAGGGCATCGTTGACGAGGTCCTTCAGGCTCGCCTCGCGGCTGCGCCGCAGCCGCTCGAGCTGGGCGGCCACGTCGTCGTCAATGGTCAGCGTCGTCCTCATGCATCAAAGCATATGGACTCTGATGTCTTGATGTCAACAGCGGCTGGTGTCGGGCTGCGGCCCGATCCGGCGCTGCGCCCTGCCCGGATGACGGACGCGGGCCGGCAAGATCGGGCCGGCCGCGGACCCGGTTATTTCGCGATATGGTGACGCGTTCAGCCCCTTCCCACGAACGGCATCAGGTTGGCCATCACCGTCATGAACAGCACATTGGTGTCGAGCGGAAGGCCCGCTATGTAGACGACGGCGCGGCCGACGTCGTCGACGTTCATGCGCGGCTCGACCGCCATGCGGCCGTCCGCCTGCATCACGCCCTGGCCTTGCACCATGCGGTCGGTCAGCGGGGTGGCGGCATTGCCGATGTCGATCTGCCCACAGCTGATGTCGTAGCCACGGCAATCGAGCGCGGTCGACTTGGTGAGCCCGGTGACCGCGTGCTTGGTCGCGGTATAGGCGACCGAACGCGGGCGCGGCGCGTGCGCGGAGATCGAGCCGTTGTTGATGATGCGGCCGCCGCGCGGGTCCTGCGCCTTCATGATCTTGATCGCTTCCTGCGTGCACAGGAACATGCCGGTGAGGTTGGTGTCCACCACCTGCTTCCAGGTCTCGTAGGGCAGGTCCTCGAGCGGCACTGCGGGCGCGCCGATACCGGCATTGTTGAACAGGACGTCGAGCCGGCCGAAGGCCTCCTTGATCTTGGCGAACAGCGCCCTGATCGCTGCCGGATCGCTCACATCGGTGGGCACGACCAGGCTTTTCGCCCCGGTCGACCGGCCCTCGGCCGCGGCCTCCTCCAGCTTATCCTTGCGCCGGCCCGCCAGCACCGCCGCATAACCCTCCTGCATCAGCGCCAGCGCGACGGCCTTGCCGATCCCGGTGCCGGCGCCGGTGACGAGAGCGACCTTTTGCAACGCAGCCATCGTGGGTTCCTCCTCGGGTCGCCGCGGTCTCAGCGGACGTTCTTGTAGGGCGGGCGGGGAATTCCGGCATGCGCAGCGCGCAGAGCCGCCGACCAGCGCTCGCGCAAGTCGTGGAAATACGGCTCGCCCGGCTCGATCCGATAGTTGAGCTCGGCGTCGCAGGCGTCGCGCCGCGCGATGAGAACATCGATCGGCAGACCGACGCTGAGGTTGGAGCGCATGGTGGAATCGACCGAGACCAGCCCGACCTTGAGCGCGTCGTAGAGGTCGATGTCGTAGGTGATGGCGCGGTCGAGCACTGGCTTGCCGTATTTGTGCTCGCCGATCTGCAGATAGGGCGTGTCCCGGGTGCATTCGATGAAATTGCCGGCGGCGTAGAGCAGGAAAAGGCGCGGGCGCTCGCCCTTGATCTGGCCGCCGAGCAGAAAGGAGACGTCGAACTTCACGTCGGAGGCTTCGAGCGCGCGCCCCTCGACTTCGTGCAGCTGGCGCACGGTGCGACCGACCAACTGCGCGGCCAGAAACATGGTGCGGGCATTCAGCAGCGCTTCGGTCTCGCCGGTCTCCGGGTTGTCCCAGCCTTCGCGCAGGATGCTCACCACCGACTGGCTGATCGACAAGTTGCCGGCCGAGGCGATCGCCATGATCCGCTCACCCGGATGGGTGAAGACGTGGAGCTTGCGGAAGGTGGCGATGTTGTCGACGCCGGCATTGGTACGGGTATCGGCGAACATCACGAGACCGTCGCGGACCAGGATGCCACAGCAATAGGTCATGATGCTCGAACGCTCCCCGGGGCGGACGCCGGCCCTATATAGCGGTGCCGGCGGCGCACCGGCAATGCTCGCTCAGTTCTGCGTCTGCTGCGCCGCCTGGTCGACGCGGACCTTGACCGAGAGCACCTCGCCGGCGCCGCCGTAGCGCGTGCCGCGCAGCGGCGCCGCGCCGAGATAGTCGAGCCCGATGGCGACGCGCACATGCGCATCGGTGGCGCAGATGCCGTTGGCGGGATCGAACGCCACCCAGCCGAGGGCGGGCACGAAGGCCTCGGCCCAGGCGTGGCCGGCCTCCTGCTCGTTGGTGCCGTCCTCGCGGTGGAAATAGCCGCCGACATAGCGTGCCGGAACGGCAAGGCTGCGGGCGGCGGCGATGAAGACGTGGGCGAAATCCTGGCAGACGCCGCGCTTGCGGGCGAAGGCCTCGGCCGCCGGGGTCGCGACGTGGGTGGACTCGGGATCGCAGTCCATGTCGTGGTGCAGGCGCGCGAGCATGAGATGCAGCAGGTCGAGCACGTTGCCGCCGGCCGTCCTGCGGATTTCGGCGGCAAAGCCGGCGATGCCGGCGTCGGGAGCGGTGAGCGCGGTCTCGCGCAGATAGAGGCTCGGCGGGAACCGCTCGACGGCGCCGCGCACGACCCCCTGGGTGTCGCGCGTCTCGACCTCGCCCTCCACCGCCACCGAAAACTCGCTGAACGGGCCCTCGGCGGTGAACGCATGCGTGATGTTGCCGAAGGCGTCCTCGTGCTGATCGAGCCGGCAATCGGTCGAAACGTCGATGCGCCAGCGCGCCACGTATTGGCCGTCGTGATTGCGCGGGGTGAGCCGCAGCATCTGGATCACCCCGGTCGCAGGCTTTTCGTAGCGATAGCTCGTCAAATGCGAGATGCAGATGCGCATGAGCGGTCGACAGATGACGGAGGCCGCACGACAGAGGACAGAATCGGGGCCCGAAAGTCCAGTCCTCCGTCCTCGATCGTCCGCGCCAGGCTACATCAGATATTGCTCGGTGATGGCGGCGCCCAGACGGTTGTTGTCCTCGATGAATTCGCCGATGAACTCGTGCATGCCCTGCTGGAAAATCTCCTCCATGCGGCTGTTCTCGAGCCGGGCGCGCACGGCGCGGGCTTGGCGCTGGGCCGGCCCCTGGCGGCCATAGGCGCGGGCGATGTGGTCGAGATAGAGCACGAGGTTCTCGTAGCAGCTCGCGAGCGAGCGCGGCATCTCATCGCGCAGGATCAGGAGGTCGGCGATCAGCCAGGGCTTGACGCTCTCGCGATAGACCCAATGGTAGGCGGTGAGCGCCGAGACCGAGCGCAGGATCGCCGACCATTGGAAATAGTCGAGCGGTCCGCCCACGCGCTCGTGCGCCGGCAGCAGCAGGTGGTACTTCACGTCGAGGATGCGCGCGGTGTTGTCGGCGCGCTCCATGTACAGGCCCAGGCGCGAGAACCAGTAGGCGTCATTGCGCAGCATCGTGCGGTAGGCGGAGCCGTCGAAGCGCAGCGACGATTCCTGGACCCAGCGTAGGAAACGCATGAACTCCTCGCGCGAGGTCGCGCCGTTGCCGAAGCGTTTGAGCTCGAGCCAGGTGCCATTGATCGCGTCCCACATCTCCACGGTGAGCGCCGTGCGCACGGCGCGCGCATTGGTGCGGGCGATCTCGAAGCAGTTGCGGATGGAGGAAGGATTGGCGGTGGAGAAGCAGAGAAAATCGGTGACCGCCTCCTCGTTCGCCTCCGGATACGAGGCGGCGAAGGCGTGGGCGCAGCCCGCGGTCGCAACCGCCGACTCCCATTCGTTGGAGGAGCCGACATAGGCGAGCGGCAGCGTGGTGAGACGCTGCGTCACCTCGAGGATGCGCGCGAGGTACTCCGCGCGCTCGACATAGCGCGCGAGCCAGTAGAGGTTATCGGCGGTGCGGGAGAGCATGGTTGCTCTGATATCCGGGAGGTGACGCGGCATGCGTAGCCCGGATGGAGCGAAGCGAAATCCGGGACGCCTCCTGCTCTGCGCGATTCCCGCATTGCGCCATAGCGCGTCGAAGACGCGCTATGGGCTCCATGCGGGCTACGAACGAGCCGATCATCGATCCAGGACCCAGGTGTCCTTGGTCCCGCCGCCCTGGCTGGAATTGACCACGAGCGAGCCCTTCTTCAGCGCCACCCGGGTGAGACCTCCCGGCACGATGCGGATGCGGTCGCGTCCGGTCAGCACGAACGGGCGCAGATCGACGTGGCGGGGCGCGACGCCCTCCTCGACGCAGGTCGGGCAGGTCGAGAGCGCGAGCGTGGGCTGCGCGATGAAATTCCTCGGATTCGCCTTGAGCTTGGCCCGGAAGGCCGCGACCGACGCCTTGTCGGATTTGGGGCCGATCAGCATGCCGTAGCCGCCCGAACCGTGCACCTCCTTGACCACGAGCTCTTCCAGATGATCGAGCACATAGCTCAGATGTTCGCTTTCCCGGCAGCGCCAGGTCGGCACGTTCTTCAGGATCGGCTCCTCGCCGAGATAGAACTTCACGATCGCCGGCATGTAGCTGTAGACCGCCTTGTCGTCGGCGATCCCGGTACCGACCGCGTTGGCGAGGGTGACGTTGCCGGCCTGATAGGCCGACATGAGCCCCGGCACGCCGAGCGCAGAATCGGGCCGGAAGGCAAGTGGATCGAGGAAGTCGTCGTCGATGCGCCGGTAGATCACGTCGACCCGCTTGGGGCCCTGCGTCGTCCGCATGAAGGCGAGATCGTCCTTCACGAACAGGTCGCGGCCTTCGACCAGCTCGACAACGAGCTTGTCGGCCAGGAACGAGTGCTCGTAATAGGCGGAGTTGTACACGCCGGGCGTGAGCAGCACGACGGTGGGATCGGCGCTGGAGGTCGAAGGCGCCACTGATTTCAACGTCGCCAGCAACTCGTCGGGATAGTTCTCGACCGGCGCGACGCGGTGGCGGGCGAACAGTTCCGGAAACAGCCGCAGCATGATTTCCCGGTTTTCCAGCATGTAGGAGACGCCGGAGGGGGTGCGCGCATTGTCCTCGAGCACATAGAAGGTCTCGGGGTCGATCCGCACGATGTCGATGCCGCCGATATGCACGTAGATGTCGTGCGGCACCTTTTGCCCGTTCATCTCCGGCCGGAACACCGGATTCTGGAACACGAGATCCTCCGGCACGAGGCCCGCCCTGAGGATTTCGCGCCGGGTATAGACGTCGCGGATATAATGGTTGATGGCCTTGATGCGCTGTTCCAGTCCCGCGCGCAGGATGTCCCATTCGGCGGCGGCAAGAATGCGCGGCAGCACGTCGAACGGGATGAGGCGTTCTTGCGCGTCGGCTTCGCCGTAGACCGCGAACGTGATGCCGATGCGGCGGAACAGGACTTCCGCCTCGCGCCGGCGGTAGTCGAGCACGTCGGGCGGCACTTCGTTGAGCCAGCGCCACAACTCGCCATAGGCGGGCCGCAGCGTCCCGTCCGCGCCCCTCATCTCGTCGAATCCGGGCTGCAATGTCCCGTCCGTACCTCTCGTCTCGTCGAACGCGACCGTCATCCCTGGTCCCCGGGTCACGCCGTCCGCGCCACCCGCGCGCACGACCCGCCACGCAATCCTAGCTGCAAGCCTCACGCCAACCCAAGCAGGGATTTCAGCCTCGCGCCGGCGTGCCCAATTGCCGGCGACTTTGCCCATGTTTTGAGCGTCGGCTGATTAACGCGCCGGCTTCGCCCGCTGGTCGGGACGTGATCAGTCGGAGCGTGGGAAAATGCGCGCGAAAGCGGGCGGGGTGACGCGCAACGAGGGGATGACCCACGACCGCGGCATGCGCGCCGATGGAAAAATCAGCGAACGGCGCGGAGCGCCGTCCGCTGCGCCGGGGCCCTGAGGGCCAAGTCATCACGACAAGGAGGCGAGGCCGTTGCCGCTGGTGCGTTCACGGCATCGGGATTTCGCCGACGTCCTTGGGCACTTTGTAGCCCTTCTGCACCGCCGGCCGCTTGGCGATCGTCGTGTACCAGCGCTTCACGTTGGGATAGCTGTTGAGGTCGACCGTCTGCCATTCGTAGCGCGACACCCATGGCCAGATGGCGATGTCGGCGATGGAATAGTCGTCGGCGACGAATTCGTGTTGCGCGAGCCGGCGGTCGAGCACGCCGTAGAGCCGGTGCGCCTCCTTGAGATAGCGCTCCTCCGCGTAGGGGGCCTTGCCCTTGTTGTATTTCACGAAGTGATGGACCTGGCCGAACATCGGGCCGGGCCCACCCATCTGCCACATCAGCCATTCCAGCACGCGGTAACGCGGCTCCCCCTCTTTTGGAAGGAGCTTTCCGGTCTTGTCCGCGAGATAGATCATGAGCGCCCCCGACTCCATGAGGCTTATCCCGGTGTCGCGGTCGACGATGGCGGGGATGCGGTTGTTCGGGCTGATCTTCAGGAAATCCGGCTTGAACTGCTCATCCTTGCCGATATCGACGGCATGCGCGGTGTAGGGCAGGCCGAGCTCCTCGAGCAGGATCGAAGCCTTGCGGCCGTTGGGAGTGGTCCAGGTGTAGAGATCGATCACGGCTTGGGCTCCTGTGCTCGCAATTGACGCGACTGGGTTTCGGTGTGGCGTGTCGTGGAAGGAAGAAGATGTCGACGCCGCGTCAGTAGCGGGAATTGGGCGCAGCGTCGATGCCGAAAATGGTGGCCGCGACTGCGCCACGCGCGGCGTCCGCCGCGATCACCCCCTGCGGCCGATGTCCATCACCTCCACGTCGACCGAGCTCTCGCGGCCCTCCCGCTGCACCGCGAGCGACACCTGCTTTCCGACCCCGACGCGCTCGAGCTCCTGGGTCAGGTCGGCGAGGCTGCGGACCGGCTTGCCGTTCACCCCGACGATCACGTCGCCCAGCCTGCCGGACGCGGGGTCCACGCCGCGCAGTCCGGCGCGCTCGGCGGACGAGCCCGGGGCGGTCCTGAGAATGACGACGCCTTCCACGCCCGCGCGCGTGGCCGCCGCCTCGTTGGCGGCGACGATGCCGATACCCGGTGTCGGTACCGAGCCTTTGCGGATGAGCTCCGGGACGACGCGGTTGACGGAGTCGATCGGGATGGCGAAGCCGATGCCCGCGCTGGTCCCGGACGGCGACAGGATCGCGGTGTTGACGCCGATCACGCGCCCGGCCGAGTCGAGCAGCGGGCCGCCGGAATTGCCGGGATTGATGGCGGCGTCGGTCTGGATCACGTTGGTGATCTCGCGGCCGCCGCTGGTCGGCAGCCGGCGCTTGAGCGCGCTGATGATGCCGGTGGTCAGAGTCTGATCGAGGCCGAACGGGTTGCCGATGGCGAACACCCATTGCCCGACCTTGAGGTCATCGGAGGTGCCGATCGGAACCGGCGGCGGCAAGCCTCTGGTATCGTCAACACGAATCACCGCGACGTCGTAGTTCGGCGCCGTGCCGACGATTTGCGCGCGCCGCACCTGGCCGGATGCGAGCCGCACCGCCAGGCTGGAGGTGCCCTCGACCACGTGATCGTTGGTCACGATGTGGCCGGCCGCGTCCCAGATGAAGCCGGTCCCCGACTGCGCCGCGCCGTTCTCGCCCTCGGCCGGCAGCGTCTCGAGTCCGCCGGCGCGTCCCACCACCTGCACCACCGAGGGAGATACGCGCTCGAAGATCTCGATCGTCGTGCGCTCGATCTCGGCCAGGCTTCCGCGCGGCTCGACCCGCGCGCGGCGTCGATGCCGAATAGAGGAAGCGGTCGAAATAGGGCTGCGCGAAGTAGACGCCGAGGACGACCAGGAGCACAACGAATACGATCCTCGTGAAGCGGTCGGCCATCGCGCGGCTCCTGGGCGGTTGCATCGAACGGGGACGAATGCGGTGATGTAGTGGCTCCGGCCGGGCCCCGGCAAGGTCGGCCGTGCAGTGGGCTGCGGCCGCATGCGGCAACGGGCGTGCGGGTCTTGCGCCGGACATGGCCGGGAGGAAGATCCCGCCTCACGGCGACGTCTCTGCCGCCGCGCCTTGCGTCACCACCAGCACGTCGGCGTCGGGCACGGACGCGAACAGACGCTCCACCTCGGCCTTGCGCCGTTCGAGCGCGAGCCGCTGGTTGACATAGCCCTTATCGGTGATCTCGTTGGCATCGATCGACGGCACGTCCGGCAGCAGCAACACCCGCGCGACCCGCTCCGACGAGCCGCGGTGCGCGGCATTCCACCGCGCGATCGTCCGGCGGACGTGCTCGCGCACGAGCGGATGG
>JBAUOM010000253.1:0-12068 GCA_049579765.1 Xanthobacteraceae bacterium | reverse complement strand
CGCCTCGGCCTCGTCGCCGGTCAGCGCGTCGGCCGCAAGGCGACCGGGTTCAAAAAGCTGCAATCGCGGATCGCCAACGCCGTGCGCGGCGCCGTGTTGCGCGACGGCACCCGTGACACCGGCTGCGGGCTCAAGGCGTTCCGGCGCGAGCTTTTCCTGGCGCTGCCTTATTTCGACGGCTTGCACCGGTTCCTCCCGGCGCTGGTGCGGCGGGAAGGTTACGATATCGGCTACGTCGACGTGGTGGATCGGCCGCGCCATGCCGGCAAGTCGAACTACGGCATGTGGGATCGACTGTGGGTCGGCATCCTCGATCTCCTGGGAGTTTGGTGGCTGATCCGCCGCCGTCGCCGTGTGCCGCAGGTCTCGGAGGTGAAAGCGAATGCTGATTGATCTCTCGCAGGCGGTCGGCAACTACCTGCACGATGTGTTCGTGGCCAAGTTCCAGTGGTGGGTGCTGCTCGGCTATCTCGCGCAGGCCATGTTCACGATGCGTTTCGTGGTGCAGTGGATCGCCTCCGAGCGGGCGGGAAAGATGGTGATGCCGATCGCGTTCTGGTTCTTCTCGATCGGGGGCGGAGTGCTGCTGTTCGGCTACGCGCTTTACATCCGCGATCCGGTTTTCATCCTGGGGCAGGGCTTCGGTGTTTTCGTCTACGGCCGCAATCTCTATTTCGAGCTGCGCGACCGGCGCCGTGCGGCGGCGGCGGTCTGAGGTGTTGCGCGAGCGAGCGCCGGCGCATTGGTTGCCGCGTGCAGTGGGGCTCAAGCAGCGCATCGCCGGCCTCAAGATCAAGCACGACGGCACCTACAGCAGCGGCGGCTACGTGCGCCAGGGCGTCATGCCGACCGATGACCCGCGCAGCTCGCCCGGGGCCGTGCACCCGCTCGTCTGCACGCATCCCGCTACCGGCCGTCGCATGCTCTATCTCGGCCGTCGCCGCGACGCCTATCTCATCGGGCTCGAGCTCGCGCAATCCGAGGCGCTGCTCGACGAGCTCTGGAGCTGCGTCGATCGGCCGGCATTCGCCTGGGAGCACGTGTGGCGCGTCGGCGATCTGGTGTTATGGGACAATCGCTGCACCATGCACCGGCGCGACGCCTTCGACCCCAACAGCCGCCGCATCATGCACCGGACCCAGGTCAAGGGCGAGCAGCGTCCCGCCTGAACGTCGCAAGCTAAAGCCGGCGCGGGAGACCAAAGGGCTCTCTGGCAATCGCCTTGCGGCAGTTGCCCCACCGTCGGAGGAAGCCCACCGCGCTACCGCGCGGCAGCGAGCGCGGCGAAGCCGCGTTCGAGGTCGCCGATGAGATCGTCGACGCTTTCGAGCCCGACGTGAATGCGCACCGTCGGCCCGCCCGGCGCCCATTTGGTGGCAGTGCGGATGGCGGAGCAGTCGAAGGGAATGGCGAGGCTCTCGAAGCCCCCCCACGACGCGCCGATGCCGAACAGGGCGAGCTCGTCGAGGAAGGCGTTGACCGCGGTGTCCGGAACCGGCTTGAACACGACGCTGAAGAGCCCGCTGGCTCCGGAGAAGTCGCGGCGCCAGATCGCGTGACCGGGATGGCTCTCGAGCCCGGGATGGAGCACGCACGCGATTTCCGGGCGCTGCTCGAGCCAGCGCGCGACCTTCAGGCCGGCCTGGTGGTGATGCGCGAGCCGCACGCCCAAGGTGCGCAGCCCGCGCAATCCCAGATAGATGTCGTCGGGGCCGACGCAGAGACCCAGCGCGTGCACGGTGTCGCTCAGACGCTGCCACGTCGCCGCGTTGGCCGATACGGTGCCCAGCATCACGTCGGAATGTCCGCCGACATACTTGGTGGCGGCCTGGATCGACAGATCGACTCCCTTGTCGAAGGCGCAGAAGTAGAGCGGACTAGCCCAGGTGTTGTCCATCAGCACAAGGGCGCCGTTGGCGTGGGCGGCGGCGGCGATTGCCGGCACGTCCTGGATCTCGAACGAGAGCGAGCCGGGCGACTCCACGAATACGGCGCGGGTGTTGGGCCGGAACAGCTCCGCGATGCCGCCGCCGATCAGCGGGTCGTAATAGGTCGTGGCGATGCCGTAGCGCGGGAGCAGGCTGTCGCAGAGCTTGCGGGTGGGCTGATAGGCGTTGTCGGTGACCAGGAGGTGATCGCCGGCCGAGAGCACCGCGAGCAACGCGGTCGAGATTGCGGCGAGGCCGGAAGGCAGGAGCGCGACCCCAGCGCAGCCGGGCCCTTCGATCGCGCGCAGGGCGGTTTGGAGCGCCTCCGATGTGGGAGTGCCGCGCCGCCCGTAGGGGTAGCGGGCGCGGCGGGCACGGAAGTCCTCCGCACTCGGATAAAGAACGGTCGAGACGTGGTGAACCGGCGGATTAACGAAGCCGTGATTGGCGGCGCTGTCGCGCCCTCCCACGACCAGCCGTGTCGCCGGCTGCAACGGCGGATCGGCGGGGTCGGCTTCGGTCTTCTTGGTCATGAGGCGGTTCTCGGGGCGGGCCTTGCGCGCCTCAATTTTCCACTCGCTGCAATCTGACGCACCGATCGTGCCGCCATACTGCCTCATGGCGGGCTGCGGCGTAATCGTCAACCCCTTGACCGCAGTGCACGATCGTTCTCAGATAGCCGCGAGACCACAGCGGGGCCGGCGCATGCGGTCGCACCGCGACACGCCGCCGCCGGCATGCCCGGCGCGCCCCGTGACAGTGGGGTCGAAGACTTACCTTCCAGATTCATGCTAGTTGCGGTCGGGGGCTTCGCAAGACCGTTCCAGGAGAGGCTGTTCCATGCAACGCGCTGTCTTTCTCTTCGCTGCGATCTTCGTGCTCGGCGGTCCGGCTGCAGCCTCCGCGCAGACTCTCAAGGCGGTGAAGGATCGTGGCTCGCTCATTTGCGGCGTCAGCCAGGGACTGCCGGGCTTCTCCAATCCCGACGACAAGGGCAACTGGACCGGCTTCGACGTCGACTTCTGCCGCGCCATCGCGGCCGCCGTGTTGAACGATGCGACCAAGGTGAAGTTCACTCCGCTCTCGGCCAAGGACCGCTTCGAGCCGCTCAAGACCGGCGACATCGACGTGCTGTCGCGCAACACGACGTGGACGATTTCGCGCGACGTCTCCTACGGCAATTTCGCCGGCGTGACCTATTACGACGGCCAAGGGTTCATGGTGCGCAAGGCGCTCAAGGTCAATTCCGCCCTCGAGCTCAACGGCGCCTCGGTGTGCACGCAGACCGGCACGACGACCGAACTCAATCTCGCGGACTTCTTCCGCGCCAACGGGATGAAGTACGAGGTCGTCGCGTTCGGTACCGCCGACGAGACCGTGAAAGCCTATGAAGCCGGCCGCTGCGACGTGTTCACGACCGACGTCTCGCAGCTCTATGCGGAGAAGCTCAAGCTCACCAACGCCAACGACCACGTCGTGCTTCCCGAAATCATCTCCAAAGAGCCGCTCGGGCCGCTGGTGCGCCACGGCGACGATCAATGGTTCGACGTCGTGAAGTGGACGCACTTCGCCATGCTCAACGCCGAAGAGCTCGGCGTCTCGTCCAAGAACATCGACGAGGCATTGAAATCCAATCAGCCCGAGATCCGGCGCCTGCTGGGTGTCGAAGGCAATTTCGGCGAGCAGCTCGGCCTGACCAAGGATTGGGTCGTGCGCATCGTCAAGCAGGTCGGCAATTACGGCGAGGTGTTCGACCGCAATGTGGGAACGGGATCCAAGCTCGGCATCAGCCGCGGGGTCAATCGGCTTTGGACCAAGGGCGGCATCCAGTATGCGCCCCCGATCCGCTGAGCCGGCGCTTTTCGGACCCGAGATGACGGGCGATCATGAACGGTTCATGGCGATCGCCGTAGAGGAGGCGAAGCTCGGCGCGGCCGCGGGTGAGCAGCCTTTCGGCGCGGTCGTCGTCCGCGGGGGCGAAGTGATCTGCCGGACGCGGAGCCTCAAAGTGTCGACCTCCGATACCACCGCCCATTCGGAGACCTTGGCGATCAAATGCGCGACGCAGAAGCTCAAGCGGCGGACGCTGCCGGATTGCGTGTTCTACTGTACCTGCGAGCCTTGTCCTATGTGCTGCGGCGCCATCCTCAACGGCGGGATCAATACCCTGGTGATTGGGGCGCGCAGCAGTCAGCTCAGAGAGCTCGCGACGCTCGCTTTCAATTTCAAGGACTACACCGTCGAGCGGTTCGCCGCGATGGTCGGATGGGAGCTGACCGTGATCGACGGAATCCTAGGGGCGGAGTGCGTCGCGCTCTATCGCGATGCGAAGGTCGAGCTGACACGATGAGTGGCGGCATCGCGCCGCAGGACGAAGAGAGGCGCGATTGCTGAACGAGGCAGAGCGCCGCTCGGTCCCACCGCGGGTTGCGTTCCATAACAACCCGAAAGTGCGCGCCGCCTTCTACCAGCTCGTCCTGCTCGCGCTGGCGCTGGGCGTGGCTTACGCATTCTTCCTCAACGCCAAGGCGAATCTCGCCGCCCAGAACATCGGGAGCGGCTTCGGCTTCCTCGACAACGTCGCGGGCTTCGGCGTCAGTCAGTCGCTCATTGCCTACAACGAATCGGACACCTATGGCCGCGCCTTCCTCGTGGGCCTGCTCAACACGCTGCTTGTCGCCGGGATCGGAGTCGTGCTCGCGACCGTGCTCGGCTTCCTGATCGGGATCGCGCGCCTGTCGCCCAACTGGCTCGTCGCTCGGCTGGCCGGCGGCTACGTGGAGTTGATTCGCAACCTGCCGCTGCTGTTCCAGATCCTGTTCTGGTATCTCGCCGTATTGGGGGCGCTGCCCGGACCGCGCCAGAGCATCTCACTGTTCGGGGAGATCTTTCTCAACAACCGCGGCATCATCGTGCCCGCGCCAACGGCGGGGCAGGGGGTGGGGCTGGTAGCGGCCGCGGGTGCGCTCGGCGTCGCCGTCACCGTGGTGCTGCGATGGTGGGCGCGGCGGCGGCAGCGGCGCACCGGGGCGCAATTCCCCGTGTTCCGGATCGGCTGCGCGATCATCGTCGGGCTCCCGCTCCTCGCCCTCGTCGCGACCGGCTTCCCGATCACCTTCCAGAAGCCGGAGCTGCGTGGGTTCAACTTCGTCGGCGGCGTCAGGTTGATTCCCGAATTCGTGGCGTTGCTCGGCGCGCTCACGACCTATACCGCGGCCTTCATCGCCGAGATCGTGCGCGCCGGCGTGCTCGCGGTTCCACGCGGGCAAACCGAGGCGGCGGCGGCGCTTGGCCTGCGGCGGGGCTCGACGCTGCGGCTCATCGTCGTGCCGCAAGCGCTGCGCGTGATCGTGCCGCCGCTCACCAACCAGTACCTCAACCTCACCAAGAACTCCTCGCTCGCTGTCGCCATCGGCTATCCCGACCTGTTTGCGGTCTTCGCCGGCACGACGCTCAGTCAGACCGGGCAGGCAATCGAGATCATCGCCATCACCATGGCGGTCTACCTGTCCATCTCGCTCCTCACCAGCGCGCTGATGAACTGGTACAACGCGCGTATCCAGGTGGTGGAACGCTGATGGCGCAGGCTTCGCAAGCGTCGTTCGTGCGCCGCGCGCTGGTCGAGCCCGAGCCGCCGCCGGCCGCCGGGGGAAACGCGCTGTCGCGGGCTCGCGCGGTGCTGTTCGGCGGCGTATTCAACGCCACGCTGACCATCATCAGCGCGGTCATCGTCGCTGCGCTGGCGTGGCCGGCGCTGAGGTTCCTGATCGTCGATGCGGTGTGGACGGGGTCTGACCGGGTCGATTGCCTGCCGGAAACCGCGGGCCACCCGGTCGGCGCCTGCTGGCCGTTCATCGAGGCCAAGTTCGGCCAATTGATGTACGGCTTCTATCCGGAGAGCGAGCGGTGGCGGGTCGATCTCACCTACGCGCTCGGCGCAATCCTGTTCGCGCCCCTGCTCATCCCGGCCGTACCCTACAAAGGCTACAATGCCGTCCTGTTTTTCATCGTCTTTCCGGTGGTCGGATTTTTCCTGCTGGTCGGCGGGGCGCTGGGGCTGCCGCACGTGGAGACGCGGCTCTGGGGCGGTCTGCTCGTCACCCTCGTCATCTCCTTTACCGGCATCATCTTCTCGCTGCCGCTCGGCATTCTGCTCGCGCTCGGACGGCGCTCGCAATTGCCGATCGTCCGCACGCTCTGCGTGGTCTTCATCGAGTTCTGGCGCGGCGTCCCGCTGATCACGGTGCTGTTCTTCGCGACCTACATGCTGCCGTTCTTCCTCCCGGGCAGCTGGCGGATCGACGGGCTCGCCCGGGTGCTGATCGGGGTGGTGCTATTTGCCGGAGCCTATATGGCGGAGGTCGTGCGCGGCGGCCTGCAGGCCATCCCGCGCGGCCAGTTCGAAGGCGCCATGGCGCTCGGGCTCGGCTACTGGCGCGTGATGGGTTTCGTCGTCCTGCCACAGGCGTTGCGGCTGGTCATCCCCGGCATCGTCAACTCGTTCATCGCCCTGTTCAAGGACACCACCCTGGTGCTGATCGTCGCCATTTTCGACCTGCTGGGGCAGTTGCGCGCGGCCTTCGCCGATCCGAACTGGGCGACGCCGGTGACGCTGTTCACCGGATTTGCATTCGCCGGGATGATCTATTTCCTCGTGAGCTTCGGGATGTCGCGCTATGCATTGTTCATGGAGCGGCGCCTGAACATCCATCAGTCGCGTTGAGAGATGGCAGCAGCCTTGGGCAGCGGTGATCGGGGCGGACGGCCGGGCGACCCGACCGGAGACATCCTGCTCGACATGCGCACGACCGAGAACCCGGTTGCCATCGAGATCATCGGTCTCAACAAATGGTTCGGCAAGTTTCACGTGCTGCGGGATATCGATCTCAAGGTCATGCGCGGCGAGCGCATCGTCATCTGCGGTCCCTCCGGCAGCGGCAAGTCGACGCTGCTCCGCTGCATCAATCGCATCGAGGACTGGCAGCGCGGCCGCGTCATCGTCGACGGCCTGGAATTGAGCGATGACCTCAAGAAGATCGACGAGGTGCGCCGCGAGGTCGGCATGGTATTTCAGCAGTTCAACCTATTTCCGCACTTGACGGTGCTGGAGAACTGCACGCTCGCGCCGGTCTGGGTACGCAGAATTCCGAAGAAAGCGGCCGAAGAGGTCGCGCGGCACTATCTCGCGCGTGTGCGCATCCCGGAGCAGGCCGACAAGTATCCGGGCCAGCTCTCCGGCGGGCAGCAGCAGCGGGTTGCGATCGCGCGGGCGCTGTGCATGCAGCCGAAGATCATGCTGTTCGACGAGCCGACCTCCTCGCTCGACCCCGAAATGGTGAAGGAAGTGCTCGATACCATGATCGCGCTCGCGCTCGACGGCATGACCATGCTGGTGGCGAGCCACGAAATGGGATTTGCCCGCCAGGTCGCGAACCGGATCGTGCTGATGGATGCCGGGCAGTTCATCGAGGTCGACGAGCCGGAGGCGTTCTTCACCCGCCCGCGGCACGAGCGCACCAGGGCCTTCCTGAGTCAGATCCTGCGCTGAGCGCCGTCGCCGAGCGTTGCATCCGCGCGGGCCGCGGGCCCGTATGTATATCCGGACATCTTCAGTTCGGGAGAAAACCGTGAGCAGCGCCAATATCACCTTCGTCCAGAGCCTCTACGCCGCTTTCGGCCGCGGCGATATCGCAACCATCATCGCCGGCCTCACCTCCGACGTGGATTGGACCGTCAACGGCCGCCGGCAGGACTATCCGCTGCTCGGCCGTTGGAAAGGCCGCGACGAGGTGGTGAAATTCTTCCAGGACGTCGCCATCCACGGGGAGGCCACCGAATTCTCGCCGCGCGACTTCTTCGCCGCCGGCGAGCGCGTCTGCGCGCTCGGACATTACGGCTGGAAGATTCGCAAGACCGGCCGCGCCGTGGCGAGCGACTGGGTGCACATTTTCACCACCCGCAACGGCAGGATCGCCAGGTTCCAGGAATTCAACGACACCGCGCAGTTCGCGGACGCCTATCGCGGCTGAAGCGTCGGTAAGGTCGGCGGGCAAGTCGCGGGACCGAACCGTCGCTCGCTCGCATCCGATGCGGTGCCGCATCGAGCGCGTCTAACGCACCAGCGTCCCGCCTGCCTTCTTCCAGGCGTCGATGCCGCCCTCGATGTGGCGGGCGGAAACGAGACCGGCGTCCTGGGCGGCGCGTACCGCCATGGCCGATCGCTCGCCGAAGGCGCAGTAGAAGATCATGCGCTTGCCGGTGGCTCGGGCGAGCTCGTTGAGCATGCCGCCGGGACGGACATTGGCCGCGAGGTCGGTATAGGGCACGTGCAGCGAGCCGGCGATGATGCCATGCTTTTCGCGTTCCGCCCGCTCGCGCAGGTCGACGAGAATGACGTCCGCGGCGCCCTCGAGCACCAGGGCATCGGCGGCGCTCAATGCCCAGCCGCGCCGCGCGATCTCCTCCTGGGCGAGGCCGACGCGCATGTTCGCGGGCACCGCAACGTCCATCATCTTCGGATTGGGCAGCTTGAGGTTGTTCATCAGCTCGACGTACTCGTCGACGGATTTCACCTGCAGGCGCGGGTTGAACGCCTTCTCCTCCGCGACGGTCGAGACGGTCTCGCCCTTGTAGTCGTGGGCGGGAAAGATCAAGGTTTCGTCCGGCAGGCGCAGCAGCTTGTTGAAGATCGAGTCGTATTGCGCGCGCGCGTCGCCGTTCTGGAAGTCGGTGCGCCCGGTGCCACGGATGAGCAGGGTATCGCCGGTGAAGACACGGTCGCCCATCAGGAAGCTGTAGGAATCATCCGTATGGCCCGGCGTGTAGAGCACGTCGAGGGCGACGCCTTCGATCGTGAGTTTATCGCCCTCCGCGAGCCGCATCGACACCACGTCGACCTTGCTGCGCTCGCCCATCACGGTCACGCAATGGGTACGGTCGCGCAGCGCGCCGAGCCCGGTGATGTGGTCGGCGTGCAGGTGGGTATCGACGGCCTTCACCAGCTTGAGGTCGAGTTCGTCGACGAGCTGGAGGTAGCGGTCGACTTTCTCCAGCACCGGATCGATGACCAGCGCCTCGCCGCCGTGGCGGCTGGCCAGGAGATAGGTGTAGGTACCGGAGACGCCATCGAACAGCTGACGGAAGATCATCACGGTGCCTCGCCGATCTGGAGAATCCGAATCCTTTCGGCCCGCTACGCACAATATAAATCTTCCGTCCCCGCCCCAAAAGGGCGACAAAACGTCTGGTGCCCCGAACCCGAGGTGCGCGCACACCGTGCGGCAAATGCGATCGCGAACTTCGAGTTCAAAAGGGGCACTGACGAACTTCGGAATCGGACCACTCGTCCGCGCCTCGGATCAGGCTTTCGGCTCGACCGGAAGGTCGTGGCGCGATCCCCATTCGCTCCACGAGCCGTCGTAAAGCGCCCGGGGCTGCTTGCCGATGGCGTCGAGCGCGAACCAGAGGGTGGCGGCGGTCACGCCCGACCCGCAACTCGTGATGATCGGCTTTGCCAGGTCGACGCCGCCGGCGGCGAAAATCTGTCTGATACGTTCCGGCGCGACCAGCCGGCCGTCCTCGACCAGATCCGTCGAGGGTACATTGAGCGAGCCCGGCATATGACCTGGGCGCACGCCGGGCCGCGGCTCGGGCGTCTCGCCGCGGAAGCGGTTGGCCGGCCGCGCATCGACCACCTGGGCAGTTCCTTCCGACAGCGCCCGCCGGACGTCGGACACGCCGGCGACCGAGGCGGCATCGAGCCTTGCCTTGAATTCGCGTGGCTCTCGTTTGACCGCGCCTGCCTGCAGGGGTCGGCCTTCCGCCTTCCATTTCGGCAGGCCGCCGTCGAGGATGAACACGTTCTCGGCCCCGAAGGCACGAAACGTCCACCATACCCTGGGCGCGCCGCCGAGCCCGATGCCGTCATAGACGATGATGGTGTCGCTGTCGGCGATGCCGAGGGCGCCGACATCGCGTGCGAACTGCGCGGCGTCCGGCAGCATGTGGGGCAGGGGATTGGCGTGATCCGCGATCGCATCGATATCGAAGCGTACCGCGCCGGGAATGTGCCCGGCGACATACTCGGCCGCGGCATCGCGCTTCATGGCCGGAAGGTAGAACGAACCGTCGATCACGACAGTGTCGGGGGTTCCGAGGCGCGGGGCCAGCCATTCGGTGCTCACGAGCCAGCGGGAAGCGAGGGGTTCTTTCGGCATCTCGGCCTTCTTGGTTGTGACGGAACGGACGCTAGCCGCCGCCAGGGCGCAACCGGACACTTGTCATGCGAACGCAATCCGCACGCGGCGGTTCTGTCGACCCTTCTTTTCGACCTGCGTCACGCGCACGTCTCCGATCTCGTCGGTGCGGCGAACATGAGTGCCGCCGCACGGCTGCAGATCGTATCCAACGATCTCGATCAGGCGAACGCGGCCGGTGCCCACCGGCGGCTTGACCGACATGGTCTTGACCAGGCCGGGCTGGGCGGCGAGCTGCGCATCGGTGATCCAACGCGCGCGCACCTCGGCGCCGGCGGCGATCATCTCGCCGAGCTTCCTGGTGATATCCTCCTTGTCGAGGCCGGCTTCCGGAATGTCGAAATCGAGCCGCCCCTCGCTGTCGCCAACCGCGCCGCCGGTTACCGGATAGGGGAGCACCGCGGAGAGCAGATGCAGCGCGGTGTGCATGCGCATGCGGGCATAGCGCAGATCCCAATCGATGGCCGCGCGCACGGATTCGCCGATCCGGAGCTGCGGCCCGGCGGCGGTGTCGGCCGGCAGATGTGCGATTTCGGTCTTGTCGGCATCGGTGTAGCCGGCGCCCGAGATGGCGACGGTGGCGCCAGCCGCGGTGGTCAGGACGCCGCGATCCGCCGGTTGCCCGCCGGAGGCAGCGTAGAACACGCTGCGGTCGAGCACGACGCCGCCCGCCTGGGTCAGCCCGACCACGGTCGCGCTGCATTCTTTCAGGTAGGAATCATCTCGAAACAGGCAGTCGGTGGACATGATGAGGACAACTAAGCCAGCAGCGCCCGCTATCAGACCTTTTCGTACGGAACCTTGATGTGCGTCGGCCGCTCCAGCCACTGCGGCACCGGCAGGCCCTTTTCGCGCAGGAACGTCGGATTGAACAGCTTGGATTGATAGCGCGTGCCGAAGTCGGCCAGAATGGTGACGATGGTGTGGCCCGGCCCCATCTCGTTGGCGAGACGGATCGCGCCCGCGATATTGATCCCGGTCGAGCCTCCCATGCAAAGGCCTTCGTGCTCGAGCAGGTCGAAGATGGCCGGCACGGCTTCCTCGTCGGGAATCGAGTAGGCCTTGTCGACCTTGATGTCCGCGATCATGGGGGTCACGCGGCCGAGGCCGATCCCTTCGGTGATCGAACCGCCTTCCGACGCCTTGGCCTCGCCATGCGCGAACAAATTGTACATCGCGGCCCCCTTGGGGTCGGCGACGCCGATGACGATATCGCTGTTCCGCTCGCGCAGATAGGTGGAAACGCCCGCAAGGGTGCCGCCGGTGCCGATGGCGCAAATGAAGCCGTCCACCTTGCCGTCGGTCTCCTGCCAGATTTCCGGACCGGTCGAGAGGTAATGCGCCTTGCGATTGTCGAGGTTGTTCCATTGGTCCGCGAACAACACGCCGTTGGGCTCGGTCTTGCGCAGCTCATCCGCCAGGCGCCGGCCGATGTGCTGGTAATTGTTGGGATTGGCGTAAGGCACCGCCGGCACTTCGACCAGCTCGGCGCCGCACAGCCGCAGCATGTCCTTCTTTTCCTGGCTCTGGGTCTCCGGGATGACGATCAAAGTGCGGTAGCCGCGGGCATTGGCGACGAGCGCGAGTCCGATGCCGGTGTTGCCCGCGGTGCTCTCGACCACGAGCCCGCCGGGCCTGATCTCTCCCCGCTGCTCCGCCTCCAGGATCATCTGGCGCGCCGGACGGTCCTTGACCGACTGGCCCGGATTCATGAACTCGGCCTTGCCCAGGATGGTGCATCGCGTCGCGGCGGAGGCACGTTCGAGGGTGATCAGCGGCGTGTTGCCGATCGCCTCGACGATTCCGTCTCTGACCTGCATCGCAGCCATCCGCGTCGAGAAAAGCGATCGGACCCTAGATGACGGGGAGGCGAAGAGGCAAGGGA
>JBAUOM010000252.1:0-3488 GCA_049579765.1 Xanthobacteraceae bacterium | reverse complement strand
TGCACGCCGACCGCATCGGCATGCACTCGGCCTGGATCGGCGAGCACCATTTCAACTCGCTCGGCGTCCTCTCCTGCCCGGATCTGGTGCTGTCCTACATCGCGGCGCGTACCAGGAACATCAGGCTGGCGCCGGCGGTGACGGTTCTGCCGCTGCACCATCCCATCCGGGTCGCGGAGCAATGGGCGACGCTCGACCTCATCAGCAACGGACGGGTGGATTTCGCGACCGGGCGCGGCTATGACGCGCGCGAATATCAGCCGTTCCACGTCTCCTTTGCGGACAATCAGGGCATCTTCGAGGAGGGCCTCGAAGTCGTGCGCAGGCTGTGGGCGGCCGAAGAGCGCATCTCGCACCACGGCAAGCATTATTCCTTCGACGACGTGCGGATCACGCCCAAGCCGGTGCAGCGGCCGATCCCGACCTATGTCGGCTCGTTCTCGAAGCCGTCGATCGAATTGGCGGCGCGGCTGGATTGCGGCCTGATCGTCGCCCCCTTCGCCGCCGCGTTGAGCTTCGGCGGCCTGCAGCAGGTCGCCGACCTCTATCACGAAACCTGCGCCAAGCACGGCACCAAGCCCGGACGGCTGATGTGCAGCTATTTCACCCATTTCGCCGACAACAAGGCGCAGGAGGACGCGCAGCGGGCGCGCCAGATTCGCTATTACCGCGAATGCGTCATCCCCGCGCTGCCCGGCGACCCCAAGACGGCGCCGCCGAGCTATCGCTACTTCATCGACATGGTGGCGCGGCTGCAGAAGGTCAAACCGGAGGACCTCACCGAGAACTCGGTCCTGCTAGGCTCGCCGCAACGGATCATCGACACGCTCAAGAAGGTGGAGGCCGCCGGCTTCTCCGAGGTGATCCTCTATTTCAACGTCGGGCTCAAGCCGCATCAGCAGGTCAAGGACGAGATGGATCGCTTCATGCGCGAGGTGGCGCCCGCCTTCGACGGCGCGCACAAGCGGCGCGCCGCCTGAGCATGATCCCGAGAATTTGCCGACTCTTCGGGTAGGGTCGTGCAAACGGACAGATCCCCGGAGCAAGGTCGCGCTTCGATCCGAGTCGATTTTGCTCCAGCGCCGCGCCGACCTCGCGGCGATGCGAAGGAGCTGAACAGGAGGGTAAATCCGAGAACAACCGCGCAAGTGCCGCGTTGCAGCGGCACGATCGAACGGGGAGGACGACGCCGATGACGATCCAGCAAAACACCGATCGCATCCAGACCACGCATATCGGCAGCCTGCCGCGGCCGCATGCCGTGCTCGACCTGATGAAGGCGAAGTTCGGCGGCCAGCCCTACGACCAGAAACTGTATGACCAAACGATCGCCAAGGCGGTCGCGGACAGCGTGCGCAGGCAGGTGGAGTGCGGCATCGACATCGTGACCGACGGCGAAGTCTCGAAGCCGGGTTTCTTCACCTATATCCAGGAGCGGCTCGAGGGCTTCGAACCGCGGCCCAAACAGAAGATGCTGCTGTTCCAGCAGGAAGTGGCGGCGTTCCCGGAATATTACGCGCAATATTTCAAGGACGCGATGATGGGGGGCGCGATCGTCCCGCTGTCGCCGGTCGTCTGTGTCGCGCCGGTGAGGTATCGCGGCGAGAAGTATCTGCAGATCGACATCGACAACGTGAAAGCCGCGGCCAAGGCCGCCGGCGTCCCGGACCACCATGTGTTCCTGCCGGCGACGGCGCCGTCGGGGGTCGGCATCAACGAGTATTACAAGTCCGAGGAAGAGTATTTCCATGCGCTTGCGGCCGAGCTGAACAAGGAATACCGAGGCATCGTCGCGGCCGGCATCCTGGTCCAGGTCGACGACCCCTTCCTGCCCGACATTTTCTTCGAGCCCGGCCTCGACGACGCCCAGAAGAAGCGGCGGGCGGAGATCTATGTCGAGGCCACCAACGCAGCCTTGAACGGTATTCCGGCCGAGATGGTGCGCTTCCACACCTGCTACGGCATCAACGAAGGCCCGCGCCTCTATGAAGCGAGCCTCGCCGACATCGTCCATTACATACTCAAGATCAACGCCGGCTCCTACAGCTTCGAGGCCGCCAATCCGCGCCACGAGCACGAATATCACCTGTTCGAGCGCATCAAGGTCCCCCCCGGCAAGGTGATCTGCCCGGGCATGATCACGCACGCCAGCAACATCGTGGAGCATCCCGAGCTGATCGCCGAACGCATCCTGCGTTACGCCAAGCTGGTGGGACGCGAGAACGTGATCGCCGCCGCGGATTGCGGCTTCTCCTCGCAGGCGCTTTATCGCACCGAAGTCCACCACACCGTGGTCTGGGAGAAGTTCAAGGCGCTGCGCCAGGGCGCCGATCTCGCCACCAGAGAGCTCTGGGGCAAGAGCTGAGACGGACGGCGGCGTCGTCCGTTGCGAGCAAAGCGCGGCTTCATTGGGCGAAGTCCCATTGCCGCGGGCCGCGCGGGGGTCCGAATGACGCACGTGCCTCGTCTATAGGGTTATAGAACTCGGCCGTCCGCCGGGCTATAAGACCGCCATCCGGAGCGGTCGCCGGCACTGCGTTTCCGACGCGTTGCCCGCGGTGAACGCACTG
Source organism: Xanthobacteraceae bacterium (assembly GCA_049579765.1). Taxonomy (GTDB): domain Bacteria; phylum Pseudomonadota; class Alphaproteobacteria; order Rhizobiales; family Xanthobacteraceae; genus VAZQ01. The sequence goes on along the minus strand of JBAUOM010000252.1, from coordinate 918 downwards.
ACCGCCAGGGATCGAGACGCTGTGGAAGGCGCCGCATGACCGCAACGCCGCCCGTCGACCGCGAGGCCCTGCGCCGCAAGTCCGCGCCGCTGCTCTTGTGCGAGCGCGCGCGCATCACACCGGACGGTGTCGCGTTCCGCGCCAAGCATCTCGGCATCTATCGCGAGCGCAGCTGGCGCGATTATGCCGCGCTGGTCGCGCGCACCGCGCGCAGTTTTGCCGCGCTCGGCCTCGGGCGCGGCGAGCGCGTCGCCATCATGGGCGACGCCTGCGAGGATTGGGTGATCTGCGACTTGGCGGCGCAGGCGCTCGGCGCCATCGTCTACGGCATCTATCCGACCGCCTCCGCCTCCGAGGTCGAGTATCAGATGCGCCACGGCGGGGCCGCGCTGTTCGTGGCGCAAGATCAGGAATATGTCGACAAGATCCTGTCCTTCGCCGATCGCCTGCCGCAGCTCAAATGGATCGTCGTGCTCGACGATTCCGCCATGTTCGCCTACGCGCATCCCAAGCTTCGGAGCTATCGCGCGCTGCTCGCACCGGCCGCGGCGGACGACCTCGCCTGGCTCGAGCGGCAGGCGGCGCAGCTCGACCCGCGATCGCCTGCTTTCATCGTCTATACCTCGGGTACCACCGGCCACCCCAAGGGCGCGCTGGTCGCGCATGGCAGGCATCTCGCCGCCACAGCCAACATCGTCGACCATTACCCCACGCTGGCGCAGAACGACCACCGGGCCATCGCCTACCTGCCGCTGTGCCACGTGCTCGGCCGCGACGTCGCGGTGACGCTGCCGTTGATCTCGCGGCTCGTTCCGCATTTCGGCGAAGACCCCGAACAGCTGGCGACCACCCTGTTCGAGGTGGCGCCGACGGTGCTGTTCACCGTGCCGCGCTACCTGCAGAAATTCGGCTCACAGG
>JBAUOM010000251.1:0-3208 GCA_049579765.1 Xanthobacteraceae bacterium | reverse complement strand
ACCCCAAGGCCGCGGCGGACGCGGTCGTCGCGGAGATCGCAAACGCGCCTGCCGGCTGAGTGGAACCGGCCGCGGCCATGACCGGGAGACCAAGATGGCGAAGGGCTACTGGGTACCGCACCTCGATGTGAGCGATCCGGAAGGCTACAAGGCCTACATGGCGGCCACTCCGGAGGCCCACCGCAAGTACCACGGCCACGTGCTGGTGCGGGGCGGAGCCTGCGAGGTCGTGGAAGGCCGCGGCCGTGCGCGCAACGTGCTGCGCGAATTTCCCGATTACGCCACCGCGCTCGCTTGCTACCGCTCGCCCGAGTATCAGCGCGCCCAGCCGCTGCGGCTTCCTCACTCGACCTGCGATTTCGTCGTCATAGAGGGCTACGACGGCGTCCAGCCGGAACAGCCGGCGACCGTACCGGCGGCGGCCGCCCGCAGGGGCTACTGGATCGCCCACGTCGATATCATCGATCCGGAAGGATATAAGGCCTACATGGCCGCCGACATGGCGGCGTTCGGCCAATTCGGCGGGCGCTTCCTGGTGCGCGGCGGCACGCGCGAGGTGGTGGAGGGCAAGGTGCGCGCGCGCACGGTCGTGCTCGAATTCCCGAGCTACCAGGCGGCGCGCGACTGCTACCGCTCGCCGGAGTATCAGGCGGCGGCGGCGCTGCGCCGCGGCAAGGCCGAAGCCGATCTCATCATCATCGAGGGCTATGACGGCCCGCAGTCGTAGTGCCGCCGATATGCGAGGGGCGACGGAACCGGATCATCGAGGAGAGATAACCATGCATCGTTGGTGTCGCGCACGTTGCGTCGGCGTGCTCGTCGCAGGTCTCCTGGCGGCGATGACCGCCGCGCCCGGCGCGTCCGCACAATCCTCGAGCAGCGTGTCGCTGATCGCGCCGACCGGGCAGCTGCGGGCCGCGCTGGTGAAGATTCCATTCCTGGCCAAACAAGATCATGCGAGCGGACAGCTCAAGGGTGTGGCGCCCGACCTGGCCGAGGAGTTCGCACAGCGCTTGGGTGTGCCGCTCGAGCCGATGCCGTTCGATTCGCCCAATGCCGGCATCGCCGCGCTGCGCGCGGGCGCGGCGGACATCACCTTTCTGGCGCCTACGCCGGAGCGCGTCGCGCTGATCGATTTCGGCCCGGCCTTCATGGAAATGGAGATGACCTTGATCGTGCCGGGCTCGTCGCCGATCGGCACCCTCGCGCAGGCCGACCAGCCAGGCCGCAGGATCGTCGCCTATGAGCGAACCGCGGTCGAGGAGATGCTCAAGAAGAAGATGGCCAAGGCGACGATCGTGCGGGTGCCGATCTTCGGATACAAGCGGGCATTCGCGCTCATCAAATCCGGGGAGGCCGATGCCTTCGCCGATCTGCGTGACGCCCTTTTGTCGTATCAGCCGGAGCTGCCGGGCTCGCGCATCCTGCCCGGTAGCTACGGCAGCAACGCGCTCGCCATCGGCTACGCCAAGGATCGGCCGGCGACTGCCGCCTTCGTGAAGGAATTTACCACCTCGGTGATCGCGTCCGGCTTCGTCACCCGGGCGATCGAGAAGGCCGGAGTGCGCGGCGCCGTCGCGCCGGACTGGTGAGGTGTTGCCCGGCTCGCCGAATTGCGACAACGGTGTCCGGCCCGACCGACTGTATCGTCCGATCCGCAGGTGGGGCTTGTTCGCCATATTCGGAGTGCTCTGCGGCGCAGTTCTGCTCGCGGGCGCGGTCGTCGCTGTTGGTCTCTTTCTGTCAGCCCCAGCTCGCGCCAAAATCGGGCCGCCGCCCGCGGACCTGCGCGCCGAGGAGGTCACGATTCCTTCGGCCTCGGGAGCAGCACTGCGGGGCTGGTTCGTCGAGGGCCGGCCGGGCGGCGGGGCCGTCGTGCTCATGCATGGCGTGCGGGACAACCGGCTCAGCATGCTGCGCCGGGCTCGACTTCTCGGCGCTGCCGGCTTTTCTGTCCTGCTGTTCGACCTCCAAGCCCACGGGGAGAGTGGCGGTGATCGCATCACCTTCGGTCATCTGGAGGCGCTCGATGCGCGCGCTGCGGTCGCCTTCGTACGCCGGCGCTTGCCGGCCGAACGGATCGGCACCATCGGCGTGTCGCTCGGCGGCGCAGCGGCGCTGCTGGGTCCCGCCCCGCTCCCGGTCGATGCGCTCGTGATCGAAGCGGTCTATCCGGAGATTGGTAGTGCGGTCTCCAACCGTATCCGCAGCGTGCTTGCGTCGGTCGTCGGTCCGGCCGCGGGCGGGCTCGTTGCGCGACCGCTCGCGCGACTGTTCGAGCTGTTGTTGCCGCCCTTTGTCGGGGTAGCTCCCGGCGATCTGCGTCCGATCGACCGCATCGCCGAAGTCACCGCGCCTGTGCTGGTCGCCGCCGGCACTCGGGATGATCGCACGACGATTGCTGAAGCCGTCGAAATCTTCCAGCGAGCACCGGAACCGAAATTACTTTGGGCAGTCGAGGGTGCCGGACACGTCGATCTGGAGGCTTACGCGCCTGACGATTACCGCCGCCGCGTGCTGCCGTTTCTCGCCGAGCGGCTGCGCCAAATCCGCTGACAGGGGCGCTTTCCATGCCGGTTGCGCCTCGTTATACCCGCGTCATGTGGCCTGGAGAGAACCGATGGCGGAGATGCGGCTGATCGTGGCCGGCGCCGGCGGGCGCATGGGGCGCACGCTCGTCCAGGCCATCACGGCGATCGAGGGCGCGACACTCGCGGGCGCGGTGGAGGCTTCGGGGTCGGCGGTGATCGGCCGCGACGCCGGCGAGCTCGCGGGGCTGGGCAAGAACGGCATCATCGTCGGTGCCGACGTCGAACCGCTGCTGGAGGCGGCCGACGGCCTCATGGATTTCACAGTCCCCGCCGCCACCATCGCTTTCGCCGAGCTAGCGGCGCGCAAGAAGTGCGTGCACATCATCGGCACCACCGGGCTTGGCGGCGAGGACGAGAAGCTGCTCGCGCAGGCGGCCAAGCGTGCGGTGATCGTCAAGTCCGGCAACATGAGCATGGGTGTCAATCTTCTGGCCGCGCTGGTCGAGCGCGTGGCGAAGACGCTCGACGCGGAGTTCGACGTCGAGATCCTCGAGATGCACCACAACAAGAAAGTCGACGCCCCCTCCGGCACCGCGCTGATGCTGGGCCGTGCCGCGGCCGCGGGGCGCGGGATCGACCTCGAGGCGCGCGCGGTGCGCGTGCGCGATGGCCATACC
>JBAUOM010000250.1:0-5318 GCA_049579765.1 Xanthobacteraceae bacterium | reverse complement strand
ATACCGGCCTGCTCAAGGACATTTCGTTTCCGACCATCGCCGGCGCCGGTCCCGACGGCGCCATCGTGCATTACCGCGTCACCGGCAGGAGCAACCGCGCGATCGCGCCCGGCGAGTTGTTTCTCGTCGACTCCGGCGGTCAGTACCAGGACGGCACCACCGACATCACGCGTACCGTCGCGGTCGGCGAGCCGACCGCCGAGATGCGCGACCGTTTCACCCGCGTGCTCAAGGGTCACATCGCCATCGCGCGGGCGGTGTTTCCCGACGGTACGACCGGCGCGCAGCTCGACTCCTTTGCCCGTCAGTTCCTGTGGGCCGAAGGGCTCGACTTCGACCACGGCACCGGCCACGGCGTCGGCAGCTACCTCTCGGTGCACGAAGGCCCGGCGCGCATCTCCAAGCTCGGGAGCGCCGCGCTCAAGCGCGGCATGATCCTTTCGAACGAACCGGGCTACTACAAGAGCGGCGCCTACGGCATTCGCATCGAGAATCTGGTGCTCGTGGTCGAAGCCGCCGCGGTCGCGGGCGCCGAGAAAGCGCTCAACGCCTTCGAGACGCTCACGCTCGCGCCGATCGACCGGCGGCTCGTCGTGCCGGACATGCTCACGGCCGGAGAAACGGCCTGGCTGGACTCTTATCATGCCCGCGTGGGCGCGGTGCTCTCCCCGCTCGTCGACGCCGAGACCCGCGCCTGGCTCGCAGCCGCGACCCGTCCGTTCGGCCAGCGTTGAACCGCCGGACCCATCCATTGCTCGATCCCACGACGAAGAACTCCGCGGAGCGCGAGGCGAATGTCACGCCGTGGCGACTGCTGGCGCTGCTGATCGCCATGACCGGTGTGAGCTCGCTCTCGCTCAACATCCTGGTGCCGGCGATCCCCGGCTTGGTGACCAAGTTCGCCGCCGATCCGGCCCAGGTTCAACTCACCATCTCGCTCTATCTGATGGGCCTCGCCGGGGCGCAGCTCGTGTTCGGCCCGTTGTCCGACCGCTTCGGGCGCCGCCCGGTGGTGCTCGCCGGGCTGGCGCTGGCGACCGTCGCGAGCACGGCGGCGATCTTCGCCGCCAGCATCGCTAGCCTCATCCTCGCGCGCGTGGCGCAATCCCTCGGCGCCTCGACCGGACAGACCATCGGCCGCGCCATCATCCGCGATCTCTACGACCGCGAGCATGCCGCCTCGATGATCGGCTTGGTGACGTCGGTGGTGGTGCTCATGCCGATGGCGGCGCCGCTCGTCGGAGGCATCCTCGACACGCTGTTCGGATGGGAGGCGATTTTCGTCTTCGCCGCCGGTCTGAGCTTCACGGTGTTCGCCTGGGCGGTGCTGGCCTTGCCGGAGACGCGCAAGTCATCCCCCGGGCCCGGAGGGCTCGGCCGTTTCCGGGCCGATGTGGCGGCGCTGACGGCTAGCCCGCGCTTCTTCGGCTACGCGCTGTGCGCGGGCCTGGGCTCGGCGCCGTTCTTCAGCTTTCTCGGCGGCGCCCCGCATGTGGTGGTGAGCATGCTGGGGCGCACGTCGGCCGAATACGGCCTCTGGTTCTTTGTTCCCTCGCTCGGGTTCATGGCCGGCAATTTTGCGGTGTCGCGGCTGACCGGGCGCTTCGGCATCGACGCGCTGATCTGGTGGGGGATCGCGTCCACCGTCGTTGGCTGCCTCATCAGCGTGTTCGCCTACTCCGCGTTGCCGGGATGGGAGATGGCCACGATCTTCCTGCCGCAAATCGTCGTCGGCTTCGGCAACGGCCTGCTGCTGCCGACCGCCATCGCCGCCGCGGTCAGCATCCGCCCGCAGGTGGCCGGCACCGCCTCGGGCTTGACCGGATTCATTCAGATGGCGATCGGCGCCTGCGCCGCGCAGCTCGGCGGCCACGTCATCGCGCATGCGAGCGGGGCAATGCCGATGCTGCTCCTGATGTTGGCATTCGGCGTCGCGACCGGGATCGCGGTTTTGACCCTGGTGCGGCGATAGACAGCGATGGAACTTTTCGTAGGACGCGACGTTGTTCGGCCACGATCATTGTAACGAGGCCACGCTCATGCTCACGACCATTCTGATCATCGTATTGATTCTGGCACTGATCGGCGCGTTGCCGACCTGGGGTTACAGCCGCAGCTGGGGCTATGGACCCGGCGGCGGTTTGGGATTGATCCTCATCATTGTGGTCGTGCTGGCGCTCGCCGGCCGCATCTAGTCCGGTATCGGACCTCGGCTCAACTCCCAAACGGACGGCTCAGCGTCTTTCTCCCACGAGGCCGAACCACTCGTCTTCGCTCAGCACCGCCACGCCGAGGTCTTTTGCTTTCGCAAGCTTCGAGCCGGCGCCGGGGCCAGCGACGACATAATCGGTCTTCTGCGACACCGAGCCGGCCACCTTGGCCCCGAGCCGCTCCGCCATGGCCTTGGCCTCGTCGCGGGTCATTTTTTCGAGCGACCCGGTGAACACCACCGTCTTGCCCGCCACCGCGGAATCCGCGGCCGGCTTTTCGGCGTCGAGGATTTCCACCTGGGCTGTCAGCCGCTCGACGATGCGGCGATTGTGCGCCTCCCCGAAATAGGCGGCAACGCTCTCGATCACCGCCTCCCCGATCTGGTCGAGGTTGTCCATCTCCGCCCGCGCCTCGAGGTCGCCCTTGACAATGTGCAGGCATGCCTCGTGGAAGGCCGGCCATGAGCCGTAGCCGCGCGCCAACGCCCGTGCGGTGGTTTCGCCCACGTGGCGCATGCCGAGCGCGTAGATGAAACGTTCAAGAGGAATCTCGAGACGCGCGCGGATCGCATCGAACAGGTTTCGCACCGAGACTTCGCCGAAGCCTTCCTGTTCCTCGAGCTTGATCTTGGAATTCCGCCTTTCGAGCGTGAAGATATCGGCAGGCTCCTCGATCCAGCGCTGCTCGAAGAACAGCGTGATCTGCTTCTCCCCCAGCCCCTCGATGTCGAAGGCGCGGCGGGACACGAAATGCTTCAAGTGCTCGATCTTCTGGTGCGGGCACGCGAACTCGCCGGTGCAGCGCGCCACCACCCCCTCCTCGCCGCTGGCCGTCGTGTCGCGCACCACCGCGGTATGCAGGGGACACGGGCAGCGGCGCGGAAATTCGTAAGGCTTCGTCCCTTTCGGCCGCCGCTCCGGGATAACTCCCAGCACCTGGGGGATGACGTCGCCGGCGCGCTGGATCGTCACCGTGTCGCCCACGCGCACCCCGAGGCGCTCGATCTCGTCGGCGTTGTGCAAGGTCGCGTTCGAGACCACGACGCCACCGACGGTCACCGGCTCGAGCCGGGCGATGGGCGTGAGCGCGCCGGTGCGGCCGACCTGGACGTCGATCGCGTTCACGATGGTCGTCGCCTTCTCGGCCGGGAACTTGTGCGCAATGGCCCAGCGCGGATTGCGTGAGACGAAACCGAGCCGCTGCTGCCAATCGAGCCGGTCGACCTTGTAGACGACGCCGTCGATGTCGTAGTCGAGCGTCGCGCGCCGCGACTCCATCTCCCGGTGGAAGGCGAGGAGCGCCTCGACCGAGCTGCAGATTTTCATCAGCGGATTGGTCTTGAAGCCGCGATCCGCGAACCATTCGAGCATCCCCGACTGGGTCGACGCCGGCATCTCGCTCATCTCGCCCCAACTGTAGGCAAAGAAGCCGAGCGGCCGCGAGGCTGTGATTCCGGGGTCGAGCTGGCGCAGTGAGCCCGCAGCCGAGTTGCGGGGGTTGGCGAAGATCTGCCGGCCGGCCGCCATCTGCCGTTCGTTGAGCGCGAGAAAGGCGGACTTCGTCATGTACACCTCGCCCCGCACCTCGCAGCGGTCCGGGATGCGCCGGCCTGCCAGCTGCTGCGGGACATCCGCGAGCGTCTTTACGTTGGGGGTCACGTCCTCGCCTTCGCTGCCGTCGCCGCGGGTGGCGCCGCGCACCAGGCGCCCAGCTTCGTAGGTCAGGGAACAGGACAACCCGTCGATCTTCGGCTCGGCCGTGAACGCGATCCGCTCGTCCGCCGACAGGCGCAGGAAACGCCGCACGCGCTCGACGAATTCGACGACCTCCTCGTCGGACAGCGCGTTGCCGAGCGAAAGCATCGGCACGGCATGCCGCACCTTGGCGAATTTCTGCGAGGGCTGGGCGCCGACACGGCGCGAGGGCGAGTCGGCGCGCGCCAGTTGTGGGAAGCGGGCCTCGATGTCCTCGTTGCGCCGGCGCAACGCGTCGTAGGCCGCATCCGATACCGTGGGCGCGTCCTCCTGATAGTAGCGCTCGTCATGGGCGGCGATCTCGACCGCAAGCCGTTTGAGCTCGGCCTCCGCTTGCGCCGGGGTGAGCTTTTCAACCGCAATCCTGCTGGCGTCGGTCATGCTTTCGTCATTGCAAAGCGCACCGGCGATCTTGCCGGAGACCGCCGGGAGCATATCGGGATCAGCAACGATTTGGACCGCGGCGCGCAGGAGCACAAGACGCACGCCCTCGCACAGCGGCCCGAGCCTGCATTGCCGCCGTGCGGCGGGCTTGTTCCGGACGGCGAGCCGGCGAACAAGCTCAGGTTCATCGCGTAGAGGTCGTGACGGAAGCCTGGAAGCGTCACTTCGGCGCTCCGCACCGCACCGCCCGCCGTGTCGTTGCGCTCGAAGACGCCGACCGTCCAGCCGCGGCTCGCCAAGTGCACGGCCGCCGCCAGCGCGTTGTGCCCCGCACCGACGATGACGGCGTCGAACTCCATGCTTTTATCCCGCCGCCTTGATCAGGCGTTCGGCGGCGGCGCGCGCCTCTGCGGTGATCTCGGCGCCGGCGAGCATGCGCGCGATTTCCTCGCGGCGCTTGTCGGCGGCGACCTCGGCGACACGAGTGGCCACCCGCTTGCCCTTGTCGAGTGCGCTCTTGCTGATGACATAGTGGCGATCGGCGCGCGCGGCCACCTGCGGCGCATGCGTCACGGCGATCACCTGCGCCCTGCATGCGAGCCGCGCCAACCGTTGCCCGATGGCATCGGCGATCGCGCCGCCGACACCGGTGTCGACCTCGTCGAAGACCAGCGTCGGTGCCGACCCGCGGTCGGCCAGCACGACCTTGAGCGCCAGCAGGAAACGCGCGAGCTCTCCGCCGGAGGCGACCTTCATCAGCGGCCCCGGACGGGTCCCCGGATTGGTCTGCACCCAGAACTCGACGCGGTCGATGCCGTGCGGCCCTCCCCCCTCGGTCGCAATCTCGGTGATAAATCGCGCGCGCTCGAGCTTGAGCGGCTTGAGCTCGCTGTTGACCGCGCGGTCGAGGTTGACGGCTGCTTCGGCGCGCTGCCGGGACAGCGCCTCTGCCGCCTCGCGGTAATGCGC
>JBAUOM010000249.1:0-1915 GCA_049579765.1 Xanthobacteraceae bacterium | reverse complement strand
ATGTCGAGCGGGATCTCGCTCGCTATCAATACGCTGTCGTCGGAGCTCGCCGCGCGCGGCGCGCGCACCGACGGCAGCCTGGCCAAGGCGGCGCTGGCGGCCATCAGCCCCGCCGACATCCTGCTGCAGCCGATCTTCAACCCGGTCGGCGGCTACGCGAGCTACATCGTGCCCGCGGCCTTCGTGCTGATTCTGCAGCAGATGCTGCTGATCGGCGCCGCGATGCTGACCGGCGCAGCCCTGGCGCAGGCCGCCGGCGGAGCGTTCGCGGGCGTGCTCGGCCGCGGCGTCGCCCACCTCACCATCTTTCTGCCGTCGCTCGCGCTCTACTTCATTGTGTTGCCGCGTTTCTACGGCTTCTCCACGCTCGGCCAGCCGTTGCAATTGTTCGCGCTGGCCTCGCTGTTCACGCTTGCGACCAGCTTCATGGGCCAGGCCATGGGCGCCTGGTTCAAGCGCCCGGAGACCCCGACGCTCATCGTCCTCGGCACCAGCCTGCCGCAACTCTTCCTGACCGGCTTTTCCTGGCCGCGCGAAGCAATACCCAGGCCCGTCCTCGCCGCCGGCTACATATTTCCTTCCGATTTCGCCATCGACGGCCTCGTGCGCATCGACCAGCTGGGCGCGAGCCTGTGGGAGGTCGCGCACGACTGGCGCGGCCTCTGGGTCCTGGCCATCGTCTATTTCGCGCTCGCGGTGATGTCCGCGTTCGTCGTCGAACGGAGGCGCCGGCATGCTTAGCCGCAGGTCCGCAGCGATCATCGCGCTCGGCCTGATGCTGGTCGCGGCGGGCGCGGTCGGATATGCGCTGTGGCGCCCCGGAAAGCCCGTATCCATTGTCGGCCTCGTGCGCGCCACCGAGATCCGGGTGGCGCCCGAGGTCGGCGGTCAGCTCGCGGCCATCAAGGTCGGCAAAGGCGACCGCGTCAAAGCCGGCGAGGTGGTCGCCGAGTTGTCCGCCCTCGAGCTGACCGCAGCGGTGGGGCAGGCGCGCGCTGCACTTGACGCCGCGGTGGCGAACCGCGACCACGTCTATGCCGGCGTGCGCGCGGAGGAGGTCGCCGCGCTCGCCGCCGAGATCGCCAAGGCGAAGTCGCGGTTGGCATACGCGGAATTGCAACTGGGCCGAACCGCTACCCTTGCGCGCCAGGATGTTGCCTCGCAGCAATCTCTCGACCAGGCACAAAACGATGCGGCGAGCGCGCGGGCTGACGTTGCCGAAGCCGAGGCAAATCATGCTGCGGCGCAAGCCGGGCCGACCCGGGAGCAGCGGGCGATCGCCGACGCGCAGGTCAAGGCCGCGGCATCCGCGCTCGCGGTGCTCGAGCGGCAGCTGGACAAGACCGTCCTGCGCGCGCCGGCCGACGGGATCGTCAGCGTCATCGTCGCCGAGGTCGGCGAGAACGTCCTCGCCGGCGAGCCCGTGCTCGCGATCGAGGTACCCGACCAGCGGTGGCTGTCGTTCAACGCGCGCGAAGATCGGCTGCACGGCCTCACGGTGGGGACGACGGTCGACGTTGCGCGAGCGGGCGGGCAACCACCGACTCCTGCCGTCGTCACCGAGCTGCTGCCGCTCGGGCCGTTCGCGACCTGGCAGGCCGAGCGCGCGGTCGGCGATCACGATCTCAACACGCTGCGCCTGCGCCTCGATCCGCAACGCGATGCGGCCGCCTTCGAGCTCGGTATGACGGTGTGGCTCGTTCGCTGAGCGGGAGAGCTGAATCAAACCAGCTGGAAAGCGCGCTAAATCGGGATGACTTTTCTTCGAATCGTCATCCCGATCTAGCTTCTTGTCTGAGCATGATCTTTTCCGAAAACCGCTGCACACTTTTCGGGATCATGCTTTAGAACGAGCCGACGGCCGAGCCGAGCACGATCACCGCCGCGAGCGCGATGACCGCGCCGACGATCGCGA
>JBAUOM010000248.1:0-17913 GCA_049579765.1 Xanthobacteraceae bacterium | reverse complement strand
TCCGCGATCAGGTTCACGCGCGCGATCTGCGGGGATCTCGCCCAGGCGGAGCGGCGCGAGTGGTGGATCGCCAATGGGCTCGGCGGCTACGCGGGCGGCACCATCGCCGGCAGCCTCACGCGACGATATCACGGACTGCTGATCGCTCCGGTCGGATCGCCGCTCGGGCGTCGGCTGATCCTCGCCAAGGCGGACGCCACCCTGGTCGACGGCGCCCGCACCTGGCCGCTGTTCACGAACCGGTGGAGAAGCGGCGCCGTCTCTCCGGCGGGTCACGTCCGGATCGCGAGCTTCCATCTCGACCACTCCGTCCCGGTGTGGACCTACGAGATCGGTCCGCGCCGGATCGAAGCGCGCATCTGGATGGAGCCCGGCGCCCACGCGACCTATGCCGCATGGCTGCTGCAGCCGGGCGCCGATCCGCCCGACGAGGAGCTGCTCTTGCGCGTGACGCTTCTGGCCAACGATCGCGACCACCACGGCACGACCGTGGTCGGCGGCTTCGCGCCCACGATTCGCGTCGACGGCGGCAGCATCCTGCGCGCCGATGCGGGACTGTTCTCGCTGATCGTAGCGGCGCCGGGCGGCGACATCGTCCCCAAGCACGATTGGTACCGCGACTTCGATCTGCCGGTGGAGGCCGATCGCGGTCTCGACGCGACCGACAATCATCTGTGCATCGGCGAGGCCACGATCCCGCTCGTTGCAGGCCAGTTGCGCGGCATCGCCGCGGGCGTCGACCAAGAGCCGCAGGCGGACCTGGTCGCCGCGCTGCAGCGCCGTCTCGATCATGACCGGCGCACAGTGGCGAGCGCGGTCGCCGGCAGCCCTGCCATGCAACAGGCGCCCGGCTGGATCGTCCGGCTTGCGCTCGCGGCCGATGCCTTCGTGTTCGCGCGACCGCTCGCTGGCGTTCCAGACGGACAGTCCGTCATCGCGGGCTATCCCTGGTTCGGCGATTGGGGCCGCGACACCATGATCAGCCTGCCGGGCCTGACGCTCGCGACCGGCCGTCCGCAGGTCGCTCGCCGCATCCTCGAGACGTTCGCGAGCTTCGTCAGCCAGGGGATGTTGCCCAATGTCTTTCCCGAGGCCGGCGGTCACCCCGCCTACAACACCGCGGATGCATCGCTGTGGTTCTTCGAAGCCTGGCGCGCCTATCTCGATGCGACCGCAGATACGGCCGCCCTGCGCGCGGTCTTCCCGATCCTGTCGGACATGATCCAATGGCACATCAAGGGAACCCGCTACGGCATCGCGGTGGACGAGGCGGACGGCCTGCTCAGAGCCGGCGTCGCCGGCATGCAGCTGACGTGGATGGATGCGAAGATCGGCGACTGGGTGGTGACGCCGCGCATCGGCAAGCCGGTCGAGATCAACGCGCTCTGGTACAACGCCTTGCGCAGCATGAGCGCGTTCGCGCAGCGATTGGGAGAGCCGGACCGTTTCAGCATGTTGGCGGACACCGCCCAGCGAAGCTTCGCGCGCTTCGTGCGCGCCGACGGCGAGGGCCTCTACGACGTCATCGATGGTCCGAGCGGGAGCGACGCCAGCATCAGGCCCAACCAGATCTTCGCGGTCAGCCTTCCGCACAGTCCGCTCCCGGCCGACGATCAGGCGCGGGTCGTGCGGGTCTGCCGGCGGGAGCTGCTCACTGCGTTCGGCCTGCGCTCGCTCGCGCGCGGCGATCCCGCCTACCATCCGGCCTATGGCGGCGGCGTTCTGGAACGCGACGGCGGCTATCATCAGGGGCCGGTCTGGGGCTGGCTGCTCGGACCGTTCAGCCTCGCGCTCCATCGTGTCGACGGCGACCCGACCGCGGCGGAAGGCGTGCTGGAGGGAATTCGCGACGCGCTCGAGGACCAGGCGGTAGGCACCATCGGCGAGATTTTCGATGGCGATGCGCCGCACCGTCCGCGCGGCGCCCCGGTGCAGGCCTGGTCCGTGGCCTGCACGCTCGATGCCTGGCGCCTGCTCGCTCGTGCCAGGCACGGACGAGCGTAAATGAGACGAAATTACACAGCGGGCAGACCGGAGTCGTCCATCCATGCCGCAAGCCGGTAACGTCGAACAGCAACGGATCGCGGAGAGCCGCAATGGCCGAAAACAGTGGCGCCGCTGGGGCCCATATCTCAGCGAGCGGCAATGGGGCACGGTGCGCGAGGACTATAGCCCCGGCGGCACCGCGTGGGACTATCTCACCCACGATCAGGCGCGCAGCCGCGCTTATCGCTGGGGCGAGGACGGGCTGGCCGGCTTCTCCGACGACCGCCAGCTCCTGTGCCTGTCGCTCGCCTTGTGGAACGGTCGCGATCCGATCCTCAAGGAGCGGCTGTTCGGCCTGACCAACTCGGAAGGCAACCACGGCGAGGACGTCAAGGAGCTGTACTATTACCTCGACGCCGTTCCCAGTTACGCCTATGCGCGCATGCTCTACAAGCTTCCGCAGGCCGCCTATCCCTACGAATGGCTGATCGAAGAAAACGCGCATCGCCGCGGCTCCGCGGCGATGGAGTTCGAGCTCATCGACACCGGCATTTTCGACGACGACCGATATTTCGATGTCGCCGTCGACTACGCCAAGGCGGACGCGGACGACGTGCTCATGCGCATCACCGTCCACAACCGCGGCCCGGAGCCGGCGACGATCCAAGTCCTGCCGCAGGCGTGGTTCCGCAACACCTGGGACTGGACGGCCGGAGTGACGAAACCCTCGCTCAAGGATCAGGGCGAAGGCCGGGTGGCTGCCCGGCATGACGAGCTGGGGACCTACGGCATCCAGTTCGAGGCGGCGGACCGGCTGCTGTTCTGCGAGAACGAAACTGACTTTGCGCGCCTGTTCGGCGTTGGTCCCTCCCACGGCTATTTCAAGGACGCTTTTCACGAGTATGTCGTGCACGGTCGCACCGAGGCCGTCAACGCCGCCGGGGAAGGGACCAAGGTCGCGGGGCTCTACGCGCGCACGGTCGCTGCGCGCGGCAGCATCACCATTCGCGTCCGGCTGCAGACCGGCGCGCCGCGCGCGGACGCCTTTGCCGACTTCGACGACATCTTCACCCGGCGCATCGCGGAGGCGGACGCCTTCTACGCCACCTTGCAGAAGGGCATCGACGACGAAGACCTGCGGCTGATCCAGCGCCAGGCCTTTGCCGGGATGCTTTGGAACAAGCAGTATTACGATTTCAACGTGCAGAGATGGCTGGAGGGCGACCCGTTGCAGCCGCCGCCGCCGGAGAGCCGCAAGCACGGTCGCAACAGCGGGTGGCGGCACTTCCTCGCCTCCGACATCATGTCGATGCCGGACAAGTGGGAATATCCCTGGTTCGCCGCCTGGGACCTCGCCTTCCATTGCGTCACGCTGTCGTTGATCGAGCCGGACTTCGCGAAAAATCAGCTCATGCTGCTGTGCGAAGTCCGCCTTATGCACCCCAATGGCGAGTTGCCGGCCTATGAATGGGCGTTCGGCGATGTCAACCCGCCGGTGCATGCCTGGGCAGCGATGCGCGTGTTCGAGAACGACGCGCACCAGTGCGGCGGCGACGGCGACCTCGATTTTCTGGAACGCGTCTTCCACAAACTGTTGTTGAACTTCACATGGTGGGTGAACCGCAAGGATCCGCAAGGCCTGAACATCTTCGAGGGGGGCTTTCTGGGTCTCGACAATATCGGCGTGTTCGACCGGTCGCGGCCGCTGCCGACCGGCGGTCACATCGAGCAATCCGACGGCACCGCGTGGATGGCGATGTTCTGCCTCAACATGCTGCGCATCTCGGTGGAGCTCAGTCGGCGCGACAAGGTCTACGAGGACATGGCCATCAAGTTCCTGGATCATTTCCTGCAGATCGCCGGCGCCATGACGGACATGGGCAAGCGGGGGATCGGGCTCTGGGACGACGAAGACAATTTCTTCTACGACGTGCTGTCGCTGCCGACGGGCTCCAAGGCGCCGCTGCGGCTGCGCTCGATGGTCGGGCTGATCCCGTTGTTTGCGGTCGGAATCGTCGAGCACACGTTTATCGAGGCCATGCCGGAGTTGTGGCGCAAATTCGAGGCGTACCGGTATCGGCGCCCCGACCTGGTAAAGCTCGTCTCGCGCTGGCACGAAGGCGGCGCGAAGGACCGTCACCTGTTCTCGCTCGTGCGCATCTTCCGTATGTCGAAACTGCTGCATCGCATGCTCGACGAGAGCGAGTTCCTCTCGCCCTATGGCGTGCGGGCACTCTCGCGCAGCTACCTCGATCATCCCTTCGATTTCGAATATGACGGCGTGCATTACCGAGTGAAATATCAGCCGGGAGAATCCGACAGCGGATTGTTCGGCGGCAATTCGAATTGGCGCGGTCCGATCTGGATGCCGGTCAACTACATGCTGGTCGAAAACCTGCGCCGCTTCCATTTGTTCTACGGCGACGGGTTCAAGCTCGAATGTCCGACCGGGTCCGGCGTCATGTTGACCCTCGATCAGATCGCCGACGAATTGTGTCACCGCCTGACCGCGCTGTTCCGGCGCGGTCCCGACGGCCGGCGACCGGTCTTCGGCGGCTACGAGAAGTTCCAGACCGATCCCCATTTCAGGGATTACATCCTGTTCCACGAATACTTCCACGGCGACAACGGTCGCGGCTGCGGCGCGTCGCACCAGACCGGCTGGACCGGCCTCGTCGCCAACCTCATCAGCCAACTCGCACAGGAAGCCACGGTGACCGCGCCCGCGACTGCCGCAGCGTCGCGTGCGCCGCTGCCGCTTCCATGAGGCTGTTTCAAATCGATTCGCACCTAGAACGGAGGTACGCGCATGTCCTTGAAGAACAAAGTCGCTATCGTCACCGGCGGCAACAGCGGAATCGGCCAAGCGATCGTTCTGGAGCTGGCGCGGCAAGGTGCCGGCATCGTCATCGACTATGTGGCTCATCCAGAGGCGACGGCGGCGCTCGAGCGCGAGATCACCAAGCTCGGCGACCAGTCCATCGGCGTCGATGCCGACGTCAGCAAGCTCGCCGATCTGCAGAAGCTCGTCGACACGGCGGTGAGCAAATTCGGGCGGTTGGACATCATGGTGAACAACGCCGGCATCGAAACGCGCACCTCGGTCCTCGACACCACCGAGGGTCAATACGACAGGGTGATGAGCATCAATCTCAAGAGCGCGTTCTTCGGCACGCAAATCGCAGCCAAGCAGATGATCAAGCAAGGCGGCGGCGGTCGCATCATCAACATCACGTCCGTGCACGAGGACTGGCCGATGCCCGGCAATACCGCCTATTGCCTCGCCAAGGGCGGCATGCGGATGCTCACGCGCACCGCCGGGGTCGAGCTTGCGCCCCACAACGTCCTGGTCGTGGGGGTGGGCCCGGGCGCGGTGGCGACGCCGATCAATCTCAGCACGATGGACGATCCGGCCAAGCTCGCGCGGCTGGACGCCGCCATCCCGCTCGGGCGGATGGCGCGTCCCGAGGAGATCGCCAGCGTGGTCGCATTCCTCGCCGGCGATGGGGCGAGCTATCTCACCGCCACCACCATCTTCGCGGACGGTGGCATCATGCAAAGCAGCGTCGGTCTCTAGCGTAGCGGCCATGGACAAGCACTTCGACGTCATCATCATCGGCAGCGGCGCCGGCGGCGGCACGCTGGCGCGGCAGCTGGCGCCATCGGGAAAGAGCGTTCTCATTCTCGAGCGCGGCGACTGGCTCAAGCGCGAGGCGTTGAACTGGGACACGGCCGCGGTCTTTCAGCAAAACCGCTACGTCTCGCCCGACACCTGGTACGACCGCGACGGCCGGCCGTTTCAGCCGCAGGTGCACTATTTCGTCGGCGGCGCCACCAAGATGTTCGGCGCCGCGCTCTATCGCCTGCGGCAGCAGGATTTCGGCGAGTTGCGCCATCACGACGGGGTCTCCCCCGCGTGGCCGATCAACTACGAGGACTTGGAGCCGTATTACGCCAAGGCCGAGCAGATGTACCACGTCCACGGCCTGCGCGGACGGGATCCGACCGAGCCTCCCTCCAGCGGGCCCTATCCGTGCCCCCCGGTCTCCAACGAGCCGCGCATCCAGCAGCTCTTCGATGACCTCGCCGCGGCCGGCTACCATCCGTTCCCGGCGCCTTCCGCCGTCATGATGGACGAGCGCAACATGGCGTACAGCACCTGCATCCGCTGTCAGACCTGCGACGGCTTTCCCTGCCTGATGCACGCCAAGTCCGACGCCGAGGTCGTGGCCGTGCGTCCCGCCGTCGAATTTCCCAACGTGACGCTCCTCCGTAACGCGCAGGCGCTCAAGCTCGACACCAATGCCGACGGCACTTCGGTGACGTCAGTCGTGGCCGAGGTCGAAGGCGAGCGCGAAGTCTTCCGCGGCGACATCGTCGTCGTCTCGTGCGGCGCGGCCAACAGCGCCAAGCTGCTGCTGATGTCGGCCAACGACAAACACCCGAACGGGCTCGCCAACGGCTCGGATCAGGTGGGGCGCCACTACATGTTCCACAACAGTCAGGCCGTGCTCGCGGTCTCGCGCGAGCCCAACCCGACCATGTTCCAGAAAACCCTGGCACTGAACGATTTCTACTTTGGGATGGAAGGGTTCGACTACCCGATGGGCAATATTCAGATGATCGGCAAGTCGTTGGGGCCGATGTACCGGGGGGAGAAGCCGATCGAGACCGCCCTGCTTCCGATGCGCGTGCTCGACGACCTCGCCTACCACGCAGTGGATTTCTGGCTCACGACCGAGGACCTGCCCGATGCGGACAATCGCGTCACGGTGGACAGATCGGGCAAGCTGACGCTGAGCTATACGCCGAACAACCAGGTGCCGGTGCAGAAGCTGTATGACAAGCTCAAGTCGATGCTGGGTCAGATGGGAATGCATCCGGATCACCTGATCCCGCGCCACATCTATATGAAGACCGAGATCCCGCTCGCTGGCTGCGCCCATCAGGCCGGAACGTGCCGTTTCGGCCGGGACCCGAAGTCGTCCGTGCTCGACGTGAACTGTAAAGCGCACGAACTCGACAATCTCTACGTGGTGGATACGAGCTTCTTCGTCAGCATCGGCGCGGTGAACCCGTCGCTGACTGCGATCGCCAACGCGATCCGCGTCGGCGACCACCTGTTGCAGCGGCTGGCCTGAGCGGGCGGCGGCGGCAATGAGGGGCATGCGACGAATCCCCGGGACGCGTGCACCCGACGTGTCGAAAGAAGCCGGCCGGTGAGGGCTTAAGTCATGGCGAGCCGCACCGAGATCGGGGTGATCTACTGCGCCGCTGTCGTGCAGGGCCTTGCGTTGGTCACGTTCCCGGCGGCGAGCTCGATCTTCACCGGCCCGGACGGTTTCGGGTTCGACAGCACGCGCTACGGAACGATGTTCGTCCCGCAGGTGACGCTTGCCATTCTGGCCTCCGCGATCGCCCCGAAGCTGGCGCGCCGGTGGGGCCTGCGCCGCGTGCTGCTGGCGGGATTCGCCGGCAATATCGTGTCGATGGGCCTGCTGGCGCTGAGCCGGCTCCTCATGGGAGCGCCCGACATCGCCTTTGGGGTACTGCTGGTCGCCACTTCGGGGCTGGGCTTCGGCTTCGGCGCGACCGTCATGGCGCTCAACACCTTTACCGAGGCGTTCTTCCCAGATCGCGCTGATCGAGCGGTGCTGGCGCTGAATGCGTTGCTCGGGATCGGGACGGCGCTGGCTCCGGTGCTGGTCGCGATCGTCGTCGGCATCGGGGCCTGGTGGCTGCTGCCGGTGATGGTGGCGTGCGTTTTCGTCGCGATCTTCGCCGTCGCCCTGGCGCAGCCGCTGCGAACGTCCGCCGCCACTGCCGGCTCCTCCGTGCAGAGCGGCTGGACCAATCTGCCGCGCCGGTTCTGGCTCTATGCCGCCGCCGTATTTCTCTACGGCGTCGTCGAGACGCTGAACGGCAACTGGGCGATGCTGTATCTCACCGGCGAACGGGGCGTGTCGGCCCAGGGTGCCTCCTTCGCACTGGCCGCCTTCTGGACCATGGTCACGGTGGGTCGCGTGCTCATCGCACTGGTGTCGCGTTACATCCCCGTGCGATGGATCTATGTCGGGCTCCCGCTCGCACTGCTCGCGGTCTTTCAGTTTGCCGCCCACGTCGACAACGAAGCCTACGGCATCCTTGTCTTCGGCATCGCCGGCCTCGCATGCTCCGGATTCTTGCCGTTGACCATCAGCTTCGCCGGCGACGAGTTCCCCTCGCTCTCGGCGGTGACGGCGGGCGAAGTCATCGCGTTCTATCAGCTCGGCTACGGCGTGGCGGCATTCGGCATCGGACCGTTGCATGGCGTCGTCGGCCTGTCGCTGGCGAGCATCTTCGCGGCCGGCAGCATTGTCGCGCTGCCTCTCGCCGTCCTCGCGGCTCTCGTCGTCCGGCAGCCCCCCGCACCTCGACGGCATCCGTGACCACGCGAACCGGTCGTCGTTCAAGACGCGCCGGCGAACTTGCCGGCGAAGGCTGCGGCGGGACCGGGGTCGCGACCGACCCGAGGTCAAATCCCGTCGGCGAGCGCGCCGAGGATGAGCACGACCTCGCCGACGGCAACGCCCGCGAGCACCGATCGGCGCAACGCGAGGAAGGCCGCGAACCCGCAGGCGATGGCGCCGAGGCGGATGCTGACGGCCACGCTCGCCAGCGTCCCCGGCGGGAACAGAATGAGCTTGGCGATAACGCCCGCCAGCACGGCGACCGCAACAGCGCGCGCCCATACGAAGAACTCGGAATCTTCGTCCACCCCGCGGGCGACCGCGAGCCCGAGCATGCGCCAGATTTCGTTGGGCAGGAAGCCGACGAGAAGGAGCAGCGCGTAGGCGTAGAGCTCGCCGGTCATCGGCGCCACTCGCGCCAGCGATGCAGGCCGTAAGCCACCGATCCGCCCACCAGCCCGGTCCAGAGCAGGTCGAACCCCACATGCCAGGTCGCCAGCAGCGGCGCCAGCGCGATGCCGAGCGCGAGCGCCAGCCAGTCTGCGAGCACACGGCAATTGCGCGTGGTGGAGATCAGAAACGACATCGGGGTGAGAAAGAGGAGAGCCGCGGTCAGCAGCGGCGGCAGCGAGGCCACCAGATAGTAGCCGACCACGGTCCCGATCAGCGCGGCGGTCATGAAGCCGGTGCCGAGTCCGTTTCCGAACGGGATCCGCGACTCGCGCGGCAATGCCGGAAGAAGCCGCAGCGCCTCGATCCACATGCTGACAGCGGTGAGGTGCGCCGGCAGGATCAGTCGACGAACCGGCGTGTCCTTCTGCTTGATCAACGGCAGCAGCGACACGACCATCGGAAGCAGACGCGCGCTGCTCACTCCCACGGCCACCGCGGTCTCGACCGGCGTGGCGCCGGCGCCGAGCGCCGAGATCAGGATGACCTGGCCGGGAGCGACCCACATCAGCACGGTCGAGGCGACGACCCACCACAGGCTGAAGCCGAAATCGTGCGCCAGCGCCGCAACCCCGATATAGGTGCCGATCAGGACATAGGCCAAGACCGACAGCCACGCGGCGCGAAAGCCGGCGAGGAAGGCGGCGGTCGCCGAGCGGATCGGCGGATCGGTGGTCGGCGCGGGCGGCATGGGGCTCGTCAAGCCTGTCCCACGGCACGGCGGCGGGCGCAATCGCGCTTTGGTCAGCCCTGCTCCGCCCTGCCGTTACCCTTGACGATCTCGATGTAGCGCTCGACCGACCGGCGCACCGCGTCCTTGCCGTCGCGCGAGATGACACGGTCGAAAAATGCGCCGTAGATCACGTCGAATTTAAACGGCTCGAGCGTCGCGCCGATGCGCGCCACTGCCGGCGCCGACAGCGGAATGTAGTTGGGGTAGCTGCGCATGAAGCTCACATGGCTGCGATCGGGAATCACCTGCAAAATGTCGCCGGACAGGAGCGCGCCGCGCCCTTCCCCGCCCGCCGCCCAGTGCAGCACCGTCCCGCCCGCGAAATGGCCGCCGCAGCGAACGAGAGTCACGCCGCTCGCGATCGGCAAGGTATCGCCGTCCCACGGTGCGATGGCGGGATCGGGCCGCATGATCCATTGCCGGTCCGCGGCGTGCAGATGGATGGGCACCCCGCCGAAGGCGTGGCTCCATTCCACCATGGTGCTGTAGTAATGCGGGTGGGAGATCGCGATGGCGGCGAGCCCGCCGAGCCCCTTCACGATCTCGACGGTGGCGGCATCGATGAACGGGATGCAATCCCACAAGATGTTGCCGCCGCGCGCGCGCAGCAGCAGCGCGCGCTGTCCGATGGAGAATTTGGGAACCGTCCCGATCCCGATCAGGCCGGACTCATGCTGCCGGTATGAGTTGAAATGCGCCCGCGCGAGCGCATCGAGCGTGGTCCACCGCTGCCCTCCGGGCGGGACGAATTGGCGCTCGTCCTCGCAGACCGGACAGGCCGGCGGCGGGGCGTCCGAAGGCGAGAATTGGCTCCCGCAGGTCTCGCAGACGAAGGCAGTCATGGCGCGGCGCCTTCCGTGGAGGCAGGTCGGCTTGCGGGGACGGCGGCTCTACGCCCGGCCGCGCCGAGGCGACTGTCACGCTACTCCGATGCGCGAGCCGCCAGCAACGCCCGGCCGACGACCCCGGCAAGCATGAGGATGGACACCACCACGATCCAGGCCAGCGTCAACCAGCCGCCCAGCGGGCCGAAGTATCGCAGCAGGGCGACGGCGGCGCAGACGAACCCGGCCCATGCCAGCCACTTCGGCAGCAGCCCGGTCCGCAGCGCAACCAGCGACGTGGCGGCGATCAACGCGGCCATTCCGACGAAGCAGAAGCGATACATCCAGCCGGCGAGCGCGTAGGAGAGGAAGCCGAGCTGGGCGTCCGGCCGGAAGTTCGCGAACCGCGCCTGCGTCGCGGGGTGAACGATCTCGATCGCCGCCCCGGCCAGCATCAAGGCCACGAACAGCAGCCCTCCCGTCAGCGCAACCGAGGAAAATCCGTATCCCTCGCGCTCGACGTCCTGCAGCACGCTGTGCAGGACGCCGAGGAACCACAGGAAGAAGAACGAGGCGAAGATCAGCATCACCCCGTTGCGGCCGATGATCTCGTCGTGCCTGGCGGCGAAATGGTCGATCAACTGCTGCACGCTCGACATCCGATCGGGCGCGTCCGGAGGCGTGAGATAAGAAGGAATGAAGAGAATCACGAATAAGATACCGCTGATTCCGCCGAGCCGCAGAATGAGCTTGTCGGTCATCGTCCCCCCTGCTCTCCGTTCGGTTGGGGCCGATCTTACGTCCTCGTCGCCGGGAATCAACGTGAAGGTCGCAGGTCGGACGAGCGTGGACCAAAGCCAACGGTATCCGCTCCGTCGCAATCGCGCGGGCCGCCGCCCGCCAGCCCCGGCGCAGGTGCCCAGGCAAGCTCAGTAGAGCAGCGGCCCGCGGTTGAAGTGGAAGTTGACGCCGGCGCTGAAGACGTTGTCTTCCACCTGGCTGGTGCTCACCGAGGTGCCCCCGGTGAGCGTGGTGTCGAAGCCGCCGAGCTGAACGCGCCGGTAATCGAACTTGACGCCGAGACTGGGCGTGAGCAGCCGCTCCATGCCCGCACCGACGAACCAGCCGCCGCGGGTCCCGGAACTGCTGCCGGAGCCGATGCGGCCGGCGATGGTGGAGGTGGCCTCGAGCCCGACATTGGCGAAGGCGCCGCCGCCGGTGGCATAGATGAACAGCTTGTTCTGGTCGATTGCGAGGCCGAGCTTCGGGCCGACGGTCACGCGCCAATCGACCGTCGTCGTCGAGCTGACATAGGTATTCGTGGCCAGCGTCGTGAACGCGTAGTTCGTCCCACTCGCACGACCGAAATCGACCTCCGCTTCGCCGCACAGCACAACCGGCGACATGGCGATACCGCAATAGCCGACCTCGACGCCGCCGAACGGACCGTGGAAGGAGTCGCGCGCGATCGGCAGCGGTTGCGTGCCATTGAAGTAGGTGTCGTGGATCCGTCCCTGGCTCCAGACGAAATTCGCGCCGAGATAGAAGCCGTTCCAGTCGAACAGCGGTGCCGCCGCGACTGCGGGCACCGGCGGCATGTCGGCGGCGCCGGCCGCAGCGCATGTCGCCAAGAGAACGTACGCCACCCCTGCAAACAACCTTTTCATCGTAGCCCCCCGCTCGCGCCGCGTCCGCGCGATCGCTGCAACGACATCAATCGCCACGCGTCACGTAAAGGCAATACGCAAGCAACGCTGGAGAGCCGATTGCCATTCTCTCGTGTCCATCCTGCAACGTCAGTATTGGATCGTTCTAAAATTGAATTGGACTAAAGAAGAAGAGACCGGCACGGTCGCCAATACGGTGCAGCTCCAACTACGCCCCCTATGCGCATTTGCGAAGCAATGCAACGCCCCACCGGCGCGCAAACGGCCAGATGCCGCACAAACGCCAGATGAGCTTTGCGCCGTCCGGGCTCGGAAGCTTTGGCGGGTAGGCAAGCGCAGGCGCGGGGCGGACATCCGCCCCGATCGTGCCTACACCTTGACGAGCGGCACTTTCGGCACGGAGCCGCGCGGAGATGGAGGGCCGCCGTCGCCCTTGGGACCCGAAGGCTTGCGGCGCGGGCTGCGGCGTTTGGGTTTGGCCTCCGGAATTTTCTCCGGCTTCGGCGTGACCGGGCCGTCGAGATACTCGAACCCGAGCTTCTCTATGCCGGTTTCGTCCTTCACGGTAACGACGCGCACGTGACCGCCGGACTTTAGCTTGCCGAAGAGGACCTCGTCGGCAAGGGTCTTCTTGATGTGCTCCTGGATCAAGCGCGCCATCGGCCGCGCCCCCATCTGCTCGTCGTAGCCGTGCTCGATGAGCCACTTGGTCGCTTCTTCCGACAGTTCGATGGTGACGTCGCGGTCACCGAGCTGCGCCTCGAGCTGCAGGACGAACTTCTCCACCACCTTGGCGATGATCTCGGGCGTCAGGTGCGCGAAGGTGATGATGGCGTCGAGCCGGTTACGGAATTCCGGAGCAAACAGACGGTTGATCGCCTCGAGGTCGTCGCCTTCGCGCTTGATGCGCGTGAAGCCGTAAGCCTGACGAGCGAGATCGGCCGCGCCGGCATTGGTGGTCATGATCAGGATCACGTTGCGGAAGTCGACCTGCTTGCCGTTGTGATCGGTCAGCTTGCCGTGATCCATGATCTGGAGAAGCACGTTGAACAGATCCGGGTGCGCCTTCTCGATCTCGTCGAGCAACAGAACGCAATGCGGGTGCTGGTCGACACCGTCGGTGAGCAGGCCGCCCTGGTCGAATCCGACATAGCCGGGCGGCGCACCGATCAGGCGCGAGACGGTGTGGCGCTCCATGTATTCCGACATGTCGAAGCGGATCATCTCCACGCCCAGCGCGGTGGAGAGCTGCTTGGCCACCTCGGTCTTGCCGACGCCGGTCGGGCCGGAGAACAGATAGCAGCCGATCGGCTTTTCCGGCTCGCGCAGGCCCGCGCGCGCGAGCTTGATCGATGCGGCGAGCGCGGCGATCGCCTTGTC
The DNA here is from genome assembly GCA_049579765.1 of Xanthobacteraceae bacterium. Classification (GTDB taxonomy): domain Bacteria; phylum Pseudomonadota; class Alphaproteobacteria; order Rhizobiales; family Xanthobacteraceae; genus VAZQ01. The sequence goes on along the minus strand of JBAUOM010000248.1, from coordinate 4,424 downwards.
CTGGCCGTAGACCACCTGCTTCAAGGTTTGGTCGAGATGCTGCAGCACCACGGCGTCGTCCTTGGACACGGTCTTCGGCGGAATCCGCGCCATCGTGGCGATGGTGGTCTCGATCTCCTTGATGCCGATCGTCTTCTTGCGCCGGCTCTCCGGCAGCAGCATCTGCGCCGCCCCCGATTCGTCGATCACGTCGATCGCCTTGTCGGGAAGCTTGCGGTCGTGGATATAGCGCGCGGACAACTCGACCGCGGCCTTGATGGCCTCGCTGGTGTATTTGAGCTTGTGATAGTCCTCGAAATAGGGCTTGAGGCCTTTGAGGATCTCGATCGCGTCCGGAACCGTCGGCTCGTTGACGTCGATCTTCTGGAACCGACGCACCAGCGCGCGGTCCTTCTCGAAATACTGCCGGTATTCCTTGTAGGTGGTCGAGCCGATGCAGCGCAGCGTGCCCGACGCCAATGCCGGCTTGAGCAGATTGGAGGCGTCCATCGCGCCGCCGGAGGTGGCGCCGGCGCCGATCACGGTATGGATCTCGTCGATGAACATGATTGCGCCGGGATAGGCCTCGAGCTCCTTGATCACCTGCTTGAGGCGCTCCTCGAAATCGCCGCGATAACGCGTGCCGGCCAGCAGCGTGCCCATGTCGAGCGAGAATACGGTCGCATTCTTGAGGACGTCCGGCACCTCGCCGTGCACGATGCGCCGCGCCAAGCCCTCGGCGATCGCGGTCTTGCCGACGCCGGCGTCCCCCACGAACAGCGGGTTGTTCTTCTGCCGCCGGCACAGCACCTGGATAGTGCGGTTGATCTCGGCTTCGCGCCCGATCAGCGGATCGATTCTGCCCTCGCGCGCCTTGCGGTTGAGATTGATGCAGTAGGCCTCGAGCGCATCGCCTTTCTTCTTGGCGTCGTCGCCGCTCTTGGCGTCGGTCTCCTCCTCGGAGCCGCGCACCGGACGCGCCTCCGACATCCCGGGCCGCTTGGCGATGCCGTGACTGATGTAGTTGACGGCGTCGTAGCGCGTCATGTCCTGCTCCTGCAGGAAATAGGCGGCATGGCTCTCGCGCTCGGCGAAAATCGCGACCAGCACGTTGGCGCCCGTCACCTCCTCGCGCCCCGACGACTGCACGTGGATCACGGCGCGCTGGATCACACGCTGGAAGCCGGCCGTGGGCTTGGAGTCGTCGTTGCCGTCATTGACCAGATTTTCAAGCTCGCTTTCGAGATAGGCAGTGAGGCTGCGTCGGAGCTTGTCGAGGTCGACGTTGCACGCACGCATCACCGCGGCGGCGTCCTGATCGTCGATCAGCGCGAGCAGAAGATGCTCGAGCGTCGCGTATTCGTGATGGCGCTCGTTGGCCAGCGCCAAGGCGCGGTGGAGGGACTGCTCGAGATTGCGCGAAAACGTCGGCATGTCTGGTCTCGTGTTAACGCGTTATATAGCCCCGGCGTTCCCGCATTTCCATCCTCGTCACTTCTTTTCCATCACGCACTGGAGAGGATGCTGGTGTTTGCGGGCAAAGTCCATAACTTGCGTCACCTTGGTCTCGGCCACCTCGTAGGTGTAGATGCCGCACTCGCCGATCCCATGCTGGTGGACATGCATCATGATTCGATGGGCGCTCTCGTGGTCCTTGTTGAAGAAGCGCTCCAGCACGTGAACCACGAACTCCATCGGCGTGTAATCGTCGTTGAGGAGCAGCACGCGGTAGAGGCTCGGCCGCTTGGTTTGCGGCTTGGTCTTAGTGATGACCGCGGTGCCGGGCGCCCCCGGCGCGCGGCGTTTGTTGTTGTCTTCACCTGCAAGACGCGGCGAGAGCGACATGCTCCCGGCGCCTGCATTCAATTCGGTCGGTCTTGGGCTCATGGTGACTTTACGGATCAAGCGCGCCAGCGGTCGCGAGTTACGGGAGACGCTGCCTACATCATACGGAGGGGGCCGCTCCGGTTCCAGATCGTCCTTTTCCTCCCGCCGCCGAGAACCCCTGCCCCCGTATTTTAGCAAATCCCGTGCCGGCCGCGGGGCAGTTGCGAAACGATCACGGGTCATTGCGGACAATTCGCGGCAGTTCGTCGGAAAGTTGCGGATTTTCCCAGCCGCCATGATCGGGGCGCCGCCGGGATATTCCCCCGATGAGGAGGCCGCGCTATGCTGCCGGAGTGGCGTGTCCGGCCATGCGGGCCGTCGGCATCGCCGCAGCGGCGGCGCACGCGTTGCCGGTCGTGGCGACTTGCCACGGCAGAGGAGGGTGCACGCGGAGTATCGGCCTCGACGCGGCAAGACAAAGCCCGGCGCTGCGGCCGGGCTTTTCATTCGCGCGTGGCGCGCGGCAGTGTTATTTCGCCGCGGACATCTTGCCGAACTGGCCCTCGAACGGCTTGTAGGTCTCTTTCGCGAGGTCAGCATAGAGTTCGCCGAGCTTGGTCGCCTCGGCGACAAAGCTCTCGTACGAGCTCTTGGCGTAATCGCTTTGCACCTCGATTGCCTTCTCGAGCGACTTCGCGCCGATGAGCTTCTCCGCCGCCGCAGTCCCCTGCTCGAACATCTTTTTCGAGTAGTCCGCCATCTCGACGGCGATCGCCTGCACGCTCTTGGAAAGCGCGCCGAACGACTTCATCGCCGCATCCATATTATCCCTGCCGAACTGCTGCATGTCGTCCACGTTGTTGACCATGTCGCTTAACCTCTCCCGGCGCCGTCGCCGTTTCCGTGTGACCCACCCTCATATCGCCGGCCCCATCGCCGGGACGGGTGGAATATATTGCATTGCACAAAAAAGTCAAGCCACATTTTGCAGTGCAATATAATTGGGGATCCGCCGCTTAATGCTTTAGAAATCCGCCTGTCCTAGCCTTACCGCCTGTGCCGTGGGGACCGCCTCACTCGGAATGGCAGGCGTGACGGCGTCAAAAGGTCGGAAAAACTTCAGAAAACCGCCCTTTTTGCCTCGTCCAATCTTACCACCTCGGCACGACAGGGGTGTCGGCGCTTCCGCACGGAGCGCCCAGGGGAACGAGGACGGGGGAAATATCATGTTGCGGATCCGGACCGGAGCCCGTCACGGGCTTCGTTGGGGTATGTTCGGTTTTGTCGCGGCTGTTTTCATAATTCCAAGTCATGCAAGTCAGGCGGCGCCTTACGCCGACATCGTCGTCGATGCCAATTCGGGCGCCGTGCTCCACTCGACCAATCCGGATGCGAAGCGCCATCCGGCATCGCTCACCAAAATCATGACGCTTTATTTGCTGTTCGAGCAGCTCGAAAGCGGCAAGCTCAAGCTCGACAGCCCGCTCAAGGTCTCCTCGGACGCGGCCGAACAGGCACCGACCAAGCTGGGACTCAAGCCCGGAAGCACGCTGGCGGTCGAAAACGCGATCAAGGGAATGGTCACACGTTCGGCGAATGACGCCGCCGTCGTGGTCGCCGAGGCGATCGCCGGCGACGAACGCGAATTCGCCAAGCTGATGACGCGCACGGCGCACGCGCTCGGCATGAGCAACACGGTATACAGGAATGCCTCCGGTCTGCCGGACGACGACCAAGTCACCACCGCGCGCGATCAGGCCCTGCTCGGCCGCGCGGTGCAGGAGCGCTTCCCCCGCTACTACAAATATTTCTCAATCCGCTCCTTCACGTTCCGCGGCGAGTCGATCGGCAACCACAACCATCTGCTCGGCCGCGTCGAAGGTGTGGACGGGATCAAGACCGGCTATATCCGGGCCTCGGGCTTCAACCTGGTAACCTCGGTGCACCGCGGCAATCGCTATCTGGTCGCCGTGGTCATGGGCGGCAGCAGTGCAGGCAGCCGCGACGCGCGAATGCGCGAGCTGATTCAAGACAAGATCGCGCAAGCCTCGACCAAACGCACCGCGCCGATGGTTGCGGAGGCGCCGGTCGCGGCGGAGACCAAGCCCGCACCGAAGGTCGCCGCCAAGTCCGAGCCGAAGCCGGAACTGAAGTCGGAGTCCAAGGTCGCGAGCATGGTCGAGCGGAAAACCGACACCAAGGCCGAGGGCAAGAGCGCGCCGCGCTTTGCGGTTGCCAGCGCGATCAGCGTGCCCATACGTTTCAAGCCCGCCCCCGCGCAGGCCGAGCCGGCGGTCGCGCACTCGCAGACGACCGCGGGCGCCGGGGCCCGGGTCGTGGCCGGATCGACCGATCCGATCCGACCGGTCCTGGTCAAGACGCTCACGGTGCGAGCCGGTGCGCAGATGGCGTCACTGGCGCCATTGCACGTTTCGCCGTCGCCGGTCGCAGACGTTCAACCGGCCCGGGACACCGCTCACATTCCCGTAGCCGCGCCGGCCGTCGCGATCAGCTCCGAGCCGCCCGCCCCGCCCGTGGTCAAGCCCGAGCCGCCGGCGCCCTCACCTGCCGTCGCAGCCGCGAAGCCGGAAGTCCCGGCAACGCAGCCCGCCCCGGTC
>JBAUOM010000247.1:0-11522 GCA_049579765.1 Xanthobacteraceae bacterium | reverse complement strand
CTTGAAGCCCGACTTCCTGTAGTTCTCCTGCTGCGCCACCACCCCGTCGAGGCCGATCACGCGCGCGCCCGCATGCGCGATGGCCGCGTTCCAGATGCGCAGGCCGTGGCCGCGGCCGCGCAGATCGGGCCGCACGATGTAGAAGCCGAGGAAGGAAAAGCGCGGGTCGTAGTTGACGCAGGAGATGGTCGCGGCGGGAGCGCCGTCGAGCTTGCCGATGAGAAAGCCTTGCGCGTTCACGGTGGCGAAGCAGGCGGCATCGCAAAGCCCCGGGTTCCAGCCTTCGGCCGCCGCCCAGTCCGCGGCGATGGCGATCTCGTCGGGCCGCATGACGCGGATGCGCAGGTCGTATTGCATGCCGCGAAACAGGGCCTAGTGTGGCGGTTCAGAAGTCCGCATCATTCTCACGGCGAGTCCGAGATGCGGACTTCTGAACCAAAGCCTTCGATTCCGAAGTTCGCAAACGAGGGTGCCGCACAATGATGCGAGCTTCGGAATCGGGACACTAGCCGCCCACCCCCTTGCCCTTCAAGGCGGTGCCGATCTCGTCCAGGATCGCGGGATCGTCGATCGTCGCCGGCATGGTCCAGGGCTCACCGTCGGCGATCTTCTTCATGGTGCCGCGCAGGATCTTGCCCGATCGCGTCTTCGGCAGCCGGCCGACGGTGATCGCAAGCTTGAACGCCGCCACCGGCCCGATCTTCTCGCGTACGAGGCCGATGCATTCCTGCTCGATCTCGGCGATGGGCCGCTCGACGCCGGCCTTGAGCACGATGAAGCCGCAGGGCACCTCGCCCTTGAGCGCGTCGGCGACGCCGATGACGGCGCATTCGGCGACGTCCCGGTGGCCGCTGAGCACCTCCTCCATGCCGCCGGTCGAGAGCCGGTGGCCCGCGACGTTGATGATGTCGTCGGTGCGGCTCATGACGTGGACGTAGCCGTCGTCGTCCTTCAATCCGGCGTCCGCGGTCTTGTAATAGCCGGGAAACTCGGCGAGGTAGCTCTCCCTGAAGCGCTCGTCGGCCTGCCACAGCGTGGGCAGGCAGGCCGGGGGCAGCGGCAGCTTCACCACGATCGAGCCGATGGTGTTGGCCGGGACGGGCCTCGCCTGCTCGTCGACGATGTCGATGTGATAGCCGGGCATCGGCACCGTGGCCGAGCCGTACTTCACCGGCAGCGCTCCGAGCCCGAGCGGGTTGCCGGCGATGCACCAGCCGGTCTCGGTCTGCCACCAGTGGTCGATCACCGGGACCTTGAGCAGGTTCTCCGCCCACATCACCGTGTCGGGATCGGCGCGCTCGCCGGCGAGGAACAGCGTGCGGAACTTGCCGAGGTCGTAATGCGCGATGAGCCTGCCCTGCGGGTCCTCCTTCTTGATGGCGCGGAACGCGGTCGGCGCGGTGAACAGCGCGGCGCAGCCGTGCTCCGAGATCACCCGCCAGAACGCGCCGGCGTCGGGCGTGCCCACCGGCTTGCCCTCGTAGAGGATGGTGGTGCAGCCGTGGAGCAGCGGCGCGTAGACGATGTAGCTGTGGCCGACCACCCAGCCGACGTCGGAGGCCGCCCAGTATACCTCGCCCGGCTCGATGCCGTAGAAATTGCGCATCGACCATTTGAGCGCGACCATGTGGCCGCCGTTGTCGCGCACTACGCCCTTGGGCCGCCCGGTCGTGCCCGACGTATAGAGGATGTAGAGCGGGTCGGTGGCGGCGACCGGCACGCAATCGTAGACCGAGCGCGCGAACACGATCGCCTCGTCGCGCACCTTGGCCCAGTCGTGGTCGCGGCCGGCAACGAGCGATGCCTCCTCCTGCGGGCGCTGCAGGATGAGGCAGGCATCCGGCTTGTGCGCGGCGAGCCTGATCGCCTCGTCGAGCAGCGGCTTGTATTTGACGATGCGGCCGGGCTCGAGCCCGCAGCTCGCGGACAGCATCACCTTCGGCTTGGCGTCGTCGATGCGGGTGGCGAGCTCGTTCGCGGCAAAGCCGCCGAACACCACCGAATGCACCGCGCCGATGCGCGCGCAGGCGAGCATGCCGATCACCGCCTCCGGCACCATCGGCATATAGAGCACGACGCGGTCGCCCTTTTCGACGCCGAGATTGCGCAGGATGGCGGCGAGCACCTGGGTCTCGACCTGCAGGCGGTGATAGCTGATGGTGCGCTTCTGTCCGGCGAGCGGGGAGTCGTAGATGATCGCCGCCTGCTCGCCGCGGCCGGCCATCACCTGGCGGTCGACGGCGTTCCAGCAAGTGTTGCAGACGCCGCCGGTGAACCAGCGCCCGTAGACGCCGGCGGCGGGATCGAACACCTGCTTGGGCGGCTCGATCCAGTCGATTTCCTGCGCGGCCTCGCCCCAGAAGCCCTGCGGGTCGCGCTGCCAGCGGGCATAGACCTCGTGATAGCGGCTCCTGCGGGCGTCCATGCGGCCCTCCCTCCGTGCCGGCGCTTGCTTGCGTCGCGCCAGGCCGCCCGCATTTTGAAGCCGTGCCGGGCGTTTGCAAGTCGCGCGGGCGCGGCAACGCGGCCATGCGCCAAAATGCTGGCGGGCGGCGCGCGCCTGCGCTTTGATCCCCGCGCCGCGGGCGCCGGTTCCCAGTGTCGTCGAAGGGTCGGACTTTGGTGACCGGAACGATGATCTGTCGGCCCACTCGGTGGGCGCCTTCTTCCACGGGGAGAGCGCGTCCCACGGAGGCTGCGGCGCCGTCCTCGAGTCTCCCAGTTGCTCCTCGTAGCCCCCTCCCGCAGCGTCGCCGCCGGTGATCGCCGATCCCCTGTTCTACCTGCTCGCCGCCGTGGCGGTGGTCCTGCTCGGCCTCTCCAAGGGCGGGTTCATCGGCCTGGGCGTGATGGCGCTGCCGCTGATGTCGCTCGAGGTCCCGCCGCTGCAGGCGGCCGCGATCATCCTGCCCACGGTGCTGGCGCAGGACGCACTCACGGTTTGGACCTATCGCCGCGATTGGAGCGCCTGGAACCTGAAGATCATGATTCCGAGCATGGCCGCGGGCATCGCCGTCGCGGGCCTGTTCGCGGCCTCGCTCACCGCCGCCCATATCCGGCTGACGATCGGGCTCATCGCCGGTGCCTTCGTGCTGCGGCACTGGCTGGGGGCGCGCTTCGAGCGCCTCGCGCCCGACGCCAGCGCGCTCACCGGCATCGTCTGCGGCGTGGTCGGCGGCTTCACCACCATGCTGGCCAATGCCGGCGGACCCGCCTGGCAGATGCATCTCCTGCCGCAGCGACTCGACAAGCTGACCTATGTCGGCACCTTCACCATGCTGTTCGCCGCCAGCAACCTGATGAAGATCCCCGCCTATGGCGCGCTCGGCCAGCTCACCGGCGAAAATCTCGCGATCGGCGCGCTGCTCCTTCCGCTGGCGGTCATCGCCAACTATGCCGGCATCTGGCTGGTGCGGCGCACCCCGGCCGAGCTGTTCTTCCGCATCGCCTATGTGCTGATGTTCCTGATCTCGCTCGAGCTCATCCGCAGCGCGCTCACCGAGATGCTGCGCGCGTGAGCGCCCGGGATGCCGCTATGCACGAAAGCGGCTGGTGTCCCGATTCCGAAGTTCGCATCATTGTGCGGCCCCCCTCGTTTGCGAACTTCGGAATCGAGGGACACGGACGCTCGATCCCTCGTCTCACATGACCATCATCACCGATCCGCTGTTCTACCTGCTCGCCGTTCCGGCGATCCTCCTGCTCGGCCTCGGCAAGGGCGGCTTCGCGGGCGTGGGCATGATCTCGACCCCGCTGCTCGCGCTCACCATGCCGCCGCTGCAGGCGGCGGCAATCCTGCTGCCGATCCTCTTGTGCCAGGACGTGATCTCGGTATGGGCCTATCGGCGGGAATGGAGCGCGTGGAACCTGAAGGTCCTGCTGCCGGGCTCCGCCGTCGGCGTCGGCGCCGCCTGGCTGTTCGCGGCCTATGTGCCGAACGCCTACGTGGAGATCGCGGTCGGCGCCACCGGCATCTGCTTCGTGCTCTACATGTTCCTCGCCCATGTGCCGAAAGAGCCGCAGCGGCCGAGCGCGCTCGCGGGGATGTTCTGGGGCTCGCTCGCGGGCTTCACCTCGACCATCATCCAGGTCGGCGCTCCGCCCTACCAGGTGCACATCCTGCCGCAGCGGCTCGACAAGCTCACGCTCATCGGCACCACCATTATCTTCTTCGCGCTGGTCAACGTGATGAAGCTCGTCCCCTATTTCGCGCTCGGCCAATTCTCGTCGCGCACGCTCGCGACCTCGGCGGTGCTGCTCCCTTTCGCCATCGCCTGCAATTTCCTCGGCCTCTGGCTCGCGCGCCGCACCCCCACCGAAATGTTCTACAAGATCACCTATCTGCTCATGCTGGTCATTTCGCTCGCGCTGATGTGGCAGGGCGCGGCCGCCGTCCTCGCCGATTGATTGCACGGCTTGCGGTCCGTAAGCTCGACGGCGGCAGGCCCGGTATGACCACTCCCTACGATATCGACCTCGAAAGGAATCCGGCGAACTTCCAGCCGCTCACCCCGCTGTCGTTCCTGGCGCGGGCGGCGCAGGTCTTTCCCGACCACACCGCGATCGTCCACGGGCCGCTGCGACGCAGCTACGCCGAGTTCTACGCCCGCGCCCGCCGCCTCGCCGGCGCGCTCGCGCGGCGCGGCATCGCGCGCGGCGACACGGTGTCCGTGCTCCTCGCCAACACGCCGGCCATGCTCGAATGCCACTACGGCGTGCCGATGAGCGGAGCGGTGCTCAACACCATCAACACCCGGCTCGACGCCGCGCTCGTCGCCTTCCAGCTCGACCACGCCGAAGCCAGGGTGCTGATCGCCGACCGCGAGTTCTCGAGGCTCGCGCAAGAAGCGCTCGCGCTCGCCAAGGCGAAGCCGCTCATTGTCGATTACGACGACCCCGAATTCCACGGCGATGGCGAGCGGCTCTCCGCGATCGAATACGAGGATTTCATCGCCGAGGGCGGCGCCGACTTCGCCTGGAGCATGCCGGACGACGAGTGGGACGCGATCGCGCTCAACTACACCTCGGGCACGACCGGCGATCCCAAGGGCGTGGTCTATCACCACCGCGGCGCCTACCTGCTGGCGATCGGCAACGTGCTCACAGGCAGCATGCGCAAGCACTGCGTCTATCTCTGGACCCTGCCGATGTTCCACTGCAACGGCTGGTGCTTTCCGTGGACGCTCTCGGTGGTCGCCGGCACCCATGTCTGCCTGCGCCAGGTGCGCGCGCGGGCGATGTACGACGCCATCGCCGATCACAAGGTGACGCATCTGTGCGGCGCGCCGATCGTGATGGCGACCTTGCTCAACGCGCCCGCCGCGGAAAAGAAGCCGCTGCCGCACGTGGTCGAGTTCTTCACCGCGGCCGCGCCGCCGCCCGAGGCGGTGCTGGCGGCGATGAAGGAGGCGGGCTTCAACGTCACCCATGTCTACGGCCTGACCGAGACCTACGGCCCCGCCACCACCAACGAATGGCGCGCGGCCTGGAATACGCTGCCGCCGGCCGAGCAGGCCGCCAGGAAGGCGCGCCAGGGCGTGCGCTACGTGCCGCTCGAGGCGCTCGACGTGCGCGATCCCGACACCATGGCGAGCGTGCCCTGGGACGGCGAGAGCCTGGGCGAGGTCATGTTCCGCGGCAACGTGGTGATGAAGGGCTACCTCAAGAACAAGTCGGCGACCGAGAAGGCCTTCGCCGGCGGCTGGTTTCACTCCGGCGACCTCGGCGTCATCCATCCCGACGGCTATATCCAGCTCAAGGACCGCTCCAAGGACATCATCATCTCCGGCGGCGAGAACATCTCCTCGATCGAGGTCGAGGACGCGCTCTACAAGCACCCGGCGGTGCAGGCCGCCGCGGTCGTCGCCAAGCCCGACGACAAGTGGGGCGAGACCCCCTGCGCCTTCGTCGAGCTCAAGCCGGGCGAGAGCGCCACCACCGACGAGCTCGTCGCCTGGTGCCGCAAGCACCTCGCCGGCTACAAGTGCCCGCGCTTCGTCGTGTTCGCGGAATTGCCGAAGACCTCGACCGGCAAGATCCAGAAATTCAAGCTGCGCGAGATGGCGAAGGAGGTATGAGGACCGCGCAGGTGCAGTCTACGCATGCGCAAGAATTGAGCGCAGCGAGAGTCCCAGCGCCCTGCGCCCATATATCGCGCAACACGGTCTAAAGATCCCCACCGCTGAGCGGCTTTCGCTGTGTGGTTCGCGATCCTTGCAGCCGTCGCATGAGCCCACGGTCTCACGTCGGTGTTGCCTGGATAAAACAAGCATCACCTTAAGCGGTTCTATCCTTTGACAGCGTTCGAGGCCCGCTTGTGCCGAAAACCTTATCCGTTCCTTTGGCGGCGGACCTCGCGTTTTGTGCCGCCAACTCTCCGAGGAAAGCCGCCGCCCACCATGAGACGTCATGATCCTCGAGCGGTCTGATCATCCTTTGCCAGCGGGCGACGCGCTCCTCACGGCTCATTTGGAGGGCATCACGGATCGCCTCTGCGACCTCAAGTTTGTCATTTGGATTGACTATAAGTGCGTCCGTCAGCTGCTGAGCTGCACCCGCAAACTTGGAAAGGACCAAGACTCCCGGGTCTGCAGGATCCTGAGCCGCGACGTATTCCTTCGCGACCAGGTTCATGCCATCGCGCATCGGTGTGACCAGTGCAACGAGCGCAAGCCGGTAAAGGCGGGCGAGTACAGATCGAGGATAAGGACTGGTGACGTATTGGATCGGCACCCAGCCGGGCTCGCCCAACGAGCCGTTTATCCGCCCGAGGGTTTCATTCACGGCCCGGCTTAGCGCCGCATACTCCGGGACTTCGCTGCGGCTTGTTGGTGCGATCTGAAGATAGGTGACGCGTCGTCGCTGATCGGGGTTGTTGATGAGAAAGCGCTCATACGCTTCCATTCTCTCTGGAATGCCTTTTGAGTAGTCGAGACGATCGACTCCGATAATCAATTTGCGGGAGCCAAGGCCAGCGATCGTCTGACTCACAATCCGATTTGAGCGTGAGCGTGTGGCGAGTTGCTTAAAGCTGTTCACGTCGATGCCGACCGGAAAGCTTTTCACGCGGGTGCTCTTGCCGTCCACGTCCAACACATCGGACTTTTGAGGGATGGCGCCCAGTTCCTGTATCAGCCCACGCCTGAGGTTGTCGGCGTCGCGCTCAGTCTGCACGCCAACGAGATTGAAATCCATGATAGAGCGCAGAAGATCCATGCTTCCTGGAAGTGTTCCGAGCACCTCAGGAGCCGGCCAAGGGATATGATGAAAGTACCCGATCGGATTGGTGAGGCCGAGAGCTCTCAATTGCGCCGCTAGGGGGATCAGATGATAGTCGTGCACCCATACGAGATCGCTCGGACAGACAAGTTTCGCCAGCGCGCTTGCAAATGTGCGGTTAACTCGCAAGTAGCCGGCATAATCGGCGCGCGAGAAATCGGACAGGCCCACCCGGTAGTGCATCGTTGGCCAGAGCGCGCGATTGGCGAAGCCATTGTAGTACTCCTGACGATCAAGCGACGTCAGGTCCATCAGCGCGTACTGAACCCGCCCGTTGTCGATCATTCTGGGCTGGGATGCAGGCTGGGAAGCTACCTTGCCGCTCCAACCGAACCAGAGACCTCGATAGGTTTGAAATGCCTCTCGCAATGCAACGGCCAAGCCCCCCGCGGTTCCTTTGCCCGCGGCATCGGGAACCGATACCCGGTTAGAAACGACGACGAGTCGAGGCAAGGAAATGCTCCCTAGGCGACAGGCTGGGCGAGCGGTCCCAACCGGGACAGGCCGGCCATGACGCCGATGCCGGTTGGCTCATCTCACCCCGCCCTTGTTCACCGCTGGCCCGGTGTAGCCCTCGAAGCGCTTGCGCAGATCGGCGACCAGCGCGTCGTTGGTCATGAGCTCCCGATAATTGTTGGCAATCTTGTAAGACGTGAGCGGCTGAAAGCCTTCCGGCGGGGGCACGTCGACGCGCGACGAGAATGAGCCGACGCGGCTCTGCTGCTCTTTGGCGAGAAACCAGGTGAGATAGAGCTTCGCCGCATTGGGATGCGGCGCATCCTTGAAGATTCCCCCGGTCAGCGTGAATACCGGCGTCTCGTCGACCGGCGACCAGACGACCTCCAGCTTTCCTTCGCGTTTGAACGGCCAGACCGACGAAGAGGCATCGAACGTGGCGATATTCTCGCCGGAGGCGACGCTGCGCGCGACGGGAAGATGGCCCTGGATGAAGTTCGGCTTGGTGGCCATGTACTTGTCCATCCAGCCCCAGCCGTACTTCTGCACGATGAGGTGAAAGAGATAGAGCGTGGCGTCGTCGTCGGCTGGATAGACGGTGATCACCTTTCCCGCAAACATCGGCTTGAGGAAATCCTGCGCCGATTTCGGCGCATCCTCCGCGCGGACCTTGGCGGTATTGTAGGCATAAGTGAGCGCGTTGGCGCTCAGCGCCATGTAGCTGCCGTCCTCGTCGCGGAAGTTCGGCAGGATCTGATCGAAGCCCTCCGGCTTGAACGCGAGCAGCCTGCCTTGCTTCGTCCAGCCGACGAAGTCCTGCACTGTCTGGAAGAACGCCATGTCGACGACGAGCTTCCGGTCCGCCATCTGGCTTTCGATTCTCTCATTCAGAACGTTGCTGAAACCGCCCGTCACCGACACCGTAATGCCGGGGTATTTCTGCATGAACTCTTTGGCCCGGTTCTCGTGCGGCGCGGCAGGACCGCCGGCATAGAACACCAGACCCTTCTCGGCCTTGGCCTTCTCGTAGAGCTGATCGGGCGTCTCGGCGCGCGAGCCCGCGACGGCGAACGGCAACAGCCCTGCCATGACGAAACATGTCTGCAGGAGCCGCCTGGCTCGGATCGTGCTCATCGTAACCTCCTCGAGTGACGTCTGCGCCGGCCGCGCGCGGACGAGAACGTGACCGGGATTGACTCGAGCTCGCCGAGCGCAAATCGCTCCCGGTGCCGGGAGACGGCTAATCCTTGTCCATTCCGGTCGCCGTGATGACTTTTGCCCACTTCGCGCGCTCGGCCCGGTAGAAGGCGTCGAAATCCTCCGCCGACCCGATCATCGGCGCGAAGCCCTGGGCGGCCAGCGCCTTCTGGATCTCGGGAGACTCCAGGGCGGCCTTGTTGGCGTCCGCGAGCTTGCGGATGATGTCCTTCGGTGTCCCCGCCGGCGCCGTCATGCCGATCCAGAGCCGCACATCGAACCCCGGGTAGCCGGATTCGGCGATGGTCGGGAGATCGGGGAAGGCCGGATCGCGCCTGGGACCCGTGGTCGCAAGGCCGACGAGCCTGCCGTCCTTCACGAACTCCTGCACCGGGGCGATGCTCGAGAACATCAACTTCACCTGCCCCGACAGCAGATCCTTCACGGTGTCGCCGCCGCCGCGATAGTGCACCGGGATGGTCTTGATGCCGACGACCATGTTGAACAATTCGCTGTTGAGGTGCGTCGCCGAGCCGCGACCGGCGGTCGCGTACTGCAGCTCGCCCGGCTTCTCCTTCGCGAGCTTGACGAGCTCCGCCACGCTTTTGACGCCGAGCGAGGGATGCACGATCAGAACATTGGCGGTTTCGGCCTGCGGGCACACCGCGACGATATCCTTGCCGTATTCATACTTGATCGTCTTCGACAGGAACTCGTTCGCCACGGTGGCCAACGGCGTATTCAGCAGCGTGTAGCCGTCGGGAGCGGACCGTGCGACCTCCTGAGTGGCGATGGCGCCGCCGGCGCCGGTCCTGTTCTCGATGACGAACTGCGCGCCCATGATCTCGCCCATCTTGCCGCCGACCACGCGGCTGATGATGTCGGACGGACCGCCGGGTGCGAAGCCGACCAGAATGCGGATCGGCTTGTTCGGGTAGCTGCTCTGCGACAGCGCCGTGCCCGGAGCGGCGACCGCGAGACCGACCGCACCGGCGACCAGAGCCGCGCGTCCGACATGAAATCTCACCGGCAGCGATCTTTGTTTCGGCACCTTCGCCCTCCCCATTTGAATTCTGGTTGGATGTCCGCCGCCGCTCAGAAGTCCCGCGCGTCATTCTCCTCGCCGGGCCGCGCGGTCTTCGCCTGCGGAAACACCGTCGTGATCGCGGCAAGCGCGATCTGCTCGTCCTGGAACGACTTTACGCCGGAAACGCCGATTGCGCCAATCAGGTCGCCGTCCACGATGATCGGCAGCCCGCCTTGCGCGGCAATGAACGGAAAGGTCGCATAAGCCTTGTGCGGACCCTCGATCCACTTTTCCCAAACCGCGCTGGGGCGGCAGGACATCGCGGAGGTGGTGGCCTTGGCGATGGCGATGTCATCGTTGCCCGGCCGGGCACCGTCCATGCGGTGCACCGCTACGATCCGCCCGCCATCGTTGATGATGGCGATGACCACCTCCCAGTTGTTGCGCACGGCTTCCGCTTCGGCGGCGGCCATCATTTTCTTGGCGTCCTCGAGCGTCATCGCGGGCTTCATTCGCATACGTGCCCTCCTCGCTTGCGTTGCCGATGCCCCAACCTAACATGCCTCCCGACAACGGGAGGACGAACGACATGGCGGACAAGGAACGGATCGGGATCGTCGGCGTCGGGCGGATGGGCCAGGCGATGACGAAGCATCTCGTCAAGCACGGCTATGCGGTGTCGGCGCAGGACATCGAGCCCCGGGCGATCGCGGCAGCGCGCGCGGCGGGCGCCGAAACCGCCGCTGCGCCGGCCGACATCGGCAAGGCCTGCAAGTTCGTCATCGTCGCCGTCGGCTTCGATGACGAGGCCGCCGCGGTGATCCTCGACAGCGGCGGGCTGCTCGAAACGATGCGCGCCGGCTCGGTGATCGCCGTCTCCTCCACCTGCACGCCCGACCACGTGAAGATGCTGGCCGAGCGCGCAGGCGCGAAGGGGGTCGACGTGCTCGACGCGCCGATCTGCCGCGGCCAGCGTGCCGCCGACGATGGCACGATGCTCGCGCTGTGCGGTGGCAAGCCAGAAGTGTTCGAGCGCGGCAAACCGATCTATCGGGCATTCTGCAAGGATATCGTCCACCTGGGCGATATCGGCGCGGGCCAGGTCGGCAAGGCGATGAACAACTTCCTCCTCTGGGTGAACGGTGTAGCGCTGATCGAGGCGGCCCGTCTCAGCGAGGCCAACGGCATGGATCTGGTGAAGCTGCGCGAGGCGCTCTTGATGAGCTCGGGCGCCTCCGATGCCCTGAAGAACTGGGAAAACGTTTCGTTCCTGTGGGCGCTGAAAGACATGCAGATCGTCGCCAGGATGGCCGACAAGTGCGGTCTTGCGATGCCGATCGCCGGCGCCGTCAAGGAATTGGTCAAGGAGGGCCGGCGCATCAAGCAGACGAACCCGCCGGACTGGACCGGGCGCGGGAGGACGTGAGGCGCGTAGCTTTCATGTTCGGGAACATCGCCTCTGGATGTCTGGATGTATTGCCCGCATCGCCGCGTTCACCGCCGCCGGCCAGCGCATGTCCCGGAAAAGTGGGCACCGGTTTTCCGCCAAGGACATGCGCAAAGC
>JBAUOM010000246.1:0-8524 GCA_049579765.1 Xanthobacteraceae bacterium | reverse complement strand
GGCTAGCGAAGAGCGCCTTCTCGCAGGCCTCCTCGACGACGTCACCTGCGATCGCGTCGAGACAGGCCAGCGCCGAGCCCGGCGCAAGCGCGCGCGCGGCCAAGTCGAGCGCACGCCCCTCGATGGCGCGCTGCTCGGCGGCGACATCGCGGCGGGTGAACTGATCGAGCGCCCACCACCCGACCAAGACGGCGATGACGACGAGCGCGCCTTGCAGCAAGGGCGCACCGTTGCCGTCGAAGCGCGCGCGCATCAACGCGAGTGCGCCGATGATCACGGCGAAGCCGGCGATGGCCGCCCATACCGGCAGCGACATGGCGCCGGTGAAAGCCCATTGCGCAAAGCTATCGAGCATGACCACCTAACCCCGTCACAGGGCAGTATGGCCCAGGGTGGCCGCCCTGGCCACCCTCGTCGGTTTGCGTTTCGCTACTTCAGTGGGAGTTTTCGAGTTGGCTTTCCCGCGCCACGCGCTCGAACGCCTCGCTGGAGCTCTTGATGCGGTATTGATAGTCGGAACCGTCGGAAGGGAGCAGCCTCACGACTTGGTAGGTGCTGTTTGCCGCCATATGGCCGATCGGACGGGAGGTGAAGTAGACGGTCTGACCGATCTGAAACTTGTGTTCTTTCAACGCGATTCTCCTGACCTCGAACGACAACAACCCTGTCCTTTGCAGGGCAGCGCTCCCCCGAACGGCCGCGAATATAGCAGCGAAAACCGTGCTTGCCTCAAAATTTCCTCGTTTCATTCACTTTCGATAAAAGCATGATATATCAATTAGTTACTATAATATACTCAATTAATTTCTTTAGCCGCAAGAATGAGGCGGCGGAATTGCCGCGGACGAGCGAGCACCCTGCGCCGAGGGTGCTCCGGCCGGCTACAACACAATCGCGCCCGGTTCGCGGCCTACCCCGGCGGCTGGCGAGACATACGAGGGGAGGAATCACGTGCGCCTGCTTCTTGGAATCCTTATCGGCGGCGCATTGACGGTCGGAGGCGCCTATGTGGCCGACAAGGTATCGGCCGCGGAGGCCAAGCCGATGGTGAATTGGGATGTCGTCGCCAAGAACGTCGACGCCCTGACCACGTTTGCCCGAGACGGATGGAAAAAGATCGCCGGCTGATCGACCGGCGTCCCGTGCCGCGAGCCTAAGTGCCGCGACGTCAGCGCGGCAGAGCCTCGTGGTGGTGGAGTGCGTCCGCGATCTCGCGCTTGCCCAGATGAGTGCCGTCGTCGCCCTCGATGAGGACGCGACCCGGCCGCCCTGATTGACATGCCGCGCCCAGGCGAGCGCGGAGTCCAGCGTATCGAATTCCTTGTACGGGAGCCGATCTTTCTCCAGCGGACCGATGCTCTCCGATCCGCGCGGACCGCTGTAGGTTCGATAAGTCATGGCCGTCGCCGTCGTCTAGTTGTTCATCCTAGACAAACGCGGTCGGCTTTGTGGCGTTCCCGCGGAACTCGAGCCGCCCATGTGACGATTCAGCACCCTGCGCGCAAGCAAAATGAACGCCCGTTAATTGAGAACGCAATTCCTCCAATTCGCCGCACAGACGCGGGTGCGAGGGAACTGCGGGGTGCCTCGCTTGTTTCTTTCTCTCGTAGGCCGGTCACTCGGTGCGCGGGGAAGAAATCAGAGAGGACAGTTCCAATGAGGAGCACGCTTCTAATCAGTACGGCCGCGCTGTTGGCGGGAGTCGCCTTGGCGTCGGCGCAAAACATGCCGGGCGGCGGCCGCGAGTCAGGCGGCGCGCAGAGTCCTGGCGCTCAAAGCCAGGGCGCGCCAGGCGGCGCCGCAGCACAGGAGCGCCAGTCCCCGCGGGGCACCACGAGCGAGCGCGGACAGAACCGGCCGGACCAGGCGCAGCAGGACCGCACGATGCAACGTGGTCAGAAGGAGCAGACCACGGGTCAGGCGCCGCAGCGAGGACATGGCGCCGACCAGCAGGGCCAGCGCGAGGGCAGCCAGTCTCCACAGCCTCAGCAAGGCCAGCAAGGTCAAAACGGCGCCGCCCAAGGCCAGACCGGCGCTGGCCCGCAAGGACAGAGCGGGCAAGGCCAGGCGCGGCAGCAAGGACAGGGCGGCGGCGGCAACGTCTCGCTGACGACCGAGCAGCGAACCAAGATCAGGCAGACGGTCTTGACCGGCGGCAACGCGCCGCGGGTGAACAAGGTCAACTTCTCGCTCAGTGTCGGCACCGCGGTGCCGACGAGCGTACATGTCGTCACGGTCCCGCAGGTCATCGTGGATATTCATCCCGCCTGGCGCGGATACCTGTACTTCGTGGTCGGCGACCAGATCATCATCGTCGATCGCGGCCACCACATCGTCGCGGTGCTCGCTGTTTGATGCGATGCCGGGATTAAGGATAGGGGGCGGCCTCACGGCCGCCCCCTTCGCGTCTGTCGTGCACGGCCGCGAATGGTTCGCGGCTCACAGCGGCGTCATCTCGGGGAACAATACCTAAGCCCAAAGACTTCACCTTGTCATGGTCGCGCAACGGCTTCGATGAAACGGTTCATCCCAGTGAGCGATCGGGCGTCGCCTTGCAATAAGGGCGACACTGTGACGAACGCGTCAGTCGAGACCGAGAGGCTCGACCAGAGGAGGAGCCGGATGAAAGTTATCACAAGCCTGTTGGTGACTCACAAGCCTGTTGGTGACCGTGGCGCTTGTCGGCGGGGTCACCATCGCCAGCGCGCAAACCAAATCGCAGAAGATGGACGAGCAGGCGGGCGGCAGTAATCAGGCGGTCGAACGCAACCCGAGCGGAGCGCCGGTTGGCTCGAAGGCCAATCCGTCGCGATAGCGTCGGCCAGGGCCGCAAGAGTACCTGAGGACGAGGGCAATGCCCCTCGTCCTTTCTTCATGCGCGGACGGCAAGTCACCCAACCGCGCCCGAGGCGCGACGGCTCAGGCGCGCACTTCCTGCCGCTGGAATACGATGTAGGCGATGACGAAGAGTAGAATCGAGCCCGCCACCAAGCCGACGATCTGCGGCCACACGATCAGCACGCTCTGCACGAGCGGGATAGGCGCGTCCGGGATCGCCCCCCGTTCCAACAAGGCCAGCCCCATCGCGGCGAGCATCGATTGCTGCGTGGAGCGCACCGAGGGATCGAGCACCACCGCCACGATCTCGTTGAATAGGACGCTCGGCGACATCCGCGCGAACATCTGCCGCGTATCGAGAACTCCCAGCAGGTCGGTGGCGGTGGTGAGCGAATCCGCCAAGGCCGGAGAGAACAGCGGCCAGAGAATGGTCAGGAACAACCAGACGCCGAGCGACACCAGCGCGGCGGTCGCTGCCGAGCGGAATATGACGGAGAACAGCAGCGCGAGCGCGAACCAGAAGCCGGCATAAGCAATCGTCACCATCAGCAAGATCAGCGCGCGCGCCATCTCCTCGGCGTTGGGCGGAATGCCGAGCCCGACCAGGCCCAGCCCGATCACCAGCAGCCAGAGGACGATGAGGCTGACCGCCAAGGTGAACAGCCCGGCGACGAATTTCCCGAACAGCAGCGCATCGCGGTAGATCGGCTGCGACAGAATGCGCGAGAGCGTGCGCCGGTTGTGCTCGCCGTTCACGGCGTCGAAGCCGAGCCCGATGGCCACCAGCGGGACGAGGAACGAGAGCAGGGCGACCAGCGGCAGCGGACCGCCGCGGGTGAACAGCCGCAGGAACAGGTATGGATCCTCCGCGGTAATTTCCTTGATCTGTTCGATGGCGCCGCGCACGACGGCGATCGCGGTCGCCACGATCAGAACCACCAGCACCACCACGAGGATGCTCGTGAAGTGATCGGCGATCTCCTTGATCGTCACGACCCCGAAGCCGTGCAAGGCCGAGCCTTCACGCCGCATGGCGTTCTCCTTCATGGGTCTTGAAGTAGCCGGTGTAGATCGCTTCGAGCGAAGGCTCCTCCACCGACAACCGCAGGAGACGGCCGCCGGCTGCGACCACCGCTGCGGCGGCTTCCGGCCGCACGTCGCGATCGGCGTTGAGCAGAAATCGATTTGTTCCCGCGCTCTCCACCCGCTGCACACCCGGGATCGCCGCGATCCGCTCGGCGAGCCCCTGCCCTTCGGCCTCCACCTCGACGCGAAAGCCGCCGCCGAGCACCTGCCGGCCGAGCTCCGGCACCGTGCCGATGAGCGCGATGTTGCCTTGACTGAACAGCGCGACGCGGTCGCAAACGCTTTGCACGCGCTCGAGCAGATGCGACGACAACAGCACGCTGACGCCGCGGTGCTTGAGGTCGCGGATGATGTTGAGGAGCTCGACCGTGGCCTGCGGATCGAGCCCCGACGTCGGTTCGTCGAGGATCGCGATCTGCGCGTCCTTCATCAGGATTTCCGCCAGTCCGAGCCGTTGACGCATGCCGCGCGAAAACGTCGCCACCCGCTTGTCGGTCACGTCCGCGAGCCCGACATGCCCGAGCGACGCCTTGATTTTCCGCTCGCGTTCGTCCCGCTCGAGCCCCATCAGCCGCGCCGTGTAGCGCAGATTCTCCGCCGCGGTCAGATTGTCGTAGAAGCCGACCTGATCGGGCAGGTAGCCGACCTGGCGCTTGACGGCGAGCGGCTCGCGCACGGGGTCATGGCCGAGCACGCGGGCTTGGCCATCCGAGATGTCGGTCAGCCCGAGCAGCATCAGGATGGTGGTGGTCTTGCCGGCGCCGTTCGGCCCGAGCAGGCCGAAAATCTCCCCACGCGCGACCGAGAACGAGATGCCGTTGACGACGGCGACGCCGTTGTAGCGCTTGGTGAGGTTTTCTACTGCGATGACTTTGTCGCTCATCGCCGGCCGAACCATACCACGGCGCCGATCATGACCAGCAGCGCGCCGCCGATGAGCGCGATGCCGACGATGCCCCACAGCGTGGACGTGGTGACGGCCACCCGGAACGACTGCGACGCCGATTCGCCGCGCGCCGAGGCCCGCACGGTGGTGACATAGTCGCCGGCGACCGCCTTGGCGGCGGGCGTGACCAGAGCCTGCACCTCCTTGGTCTCGTTGGGGGCGATGCGGTCGACGGTCTTGGGCTCGAAGTTCACCTTCCAGCCCGACGGCGCCGAGCCCGACAGCTCGACCTGCTCGGCCGCCGCGGTGCCGGAATTGACCAGGATCACGGGGATCGAGGCCTCCTGGCCGGCGACGGCCTTGGCGCTGAGCACGCCTTCGCGGCCGGCAATCTCGATCTTGGGCTGGCCGGTGATGTCGACGGTGAGGTCGGCGGTGGCGGTGGCGTCGTCGGCGGAGACCTTTGCCGTGACCTTGTACTTGCCGGCGGCGATGGTGTTCGGCGGCCGTATCTTGAGCTTGACGTCCTTTGACTGGCCGGGATCGAGCGGAACCGCGTTGAGCTCCTGGCTGCCATACTGCTCGGTGAAGGTGGCATCGAAATTCTGCGGCGCCTGCGCCGACAGGCTCGCCAGGACTTTCTTGCCGCTCTCGTTCTTGATGCCGAGCTGGAACTCGAAGCTCGACTTCGAGGTGCCGCGCAGCTCGGGCAGCTGCGGCGTGAGCGTGAGCTTGGCCGGAAGATCGGTTGCGAGCGTGACCGACACCGGAAGCGAGGTATTGGTCGTGGCGCCACGCGCGTTCACCGTCAGAGCGGTCGTGCCTACGGGCGCGTCCTTCGGCACGTCGAGCCTAAGCTCCAGCGATACGCTGCCGTTGGTCGGCGGCAATGCCGCCGCTACCGGTTGGCCATTGCCGATCAGCGTCGCCGTCCAGCCGGACGGAACCCCGGTGACCGACAGCGCCAGCCGCTCCGGCGGCAAGCCGT
Organism: Xanthobacteraceae bacterium; assembly: GCA_049579765.1. Lineage (GTDB taxonomy): Bacteria > Pseudomonadota > Alphaproteobacteria > Rhizobiales > Xanthobacteraceae > VAZQ01. The sequence continues at coordinate 2,726 of JBAUOM010000246.1, read as the reverse complement.
AGTTCTGGAGCTTGAGATTGATCGAGGAGGTGGTCCCCGGACGCAGCGTGACCGCGGGATAATCGGTCAGGAGGAAAAGCCCCTTCACGTCGTTCTTCGCTTCCTCCGCCTTTGCTGCAATGCAGAAGGCGGTGAAGACCGAAAGCACAGCCGAAAAGAGGGCGATAGCACGGTATCGCATGACGAGCGCTCCACGCGGTGAGGCAGGGTATTTCGCTTGGGTGTCTTCGCTAGTTGAACGACCTCTCCCGCGGCACCGAAAGGATCGGCGGTGCGGCAGGATAGGCGGCGTATTCTTATCGTCCCCGGACGGGAATTTCTTTCGTCCCCGGCCCGGAATCAATACACATCCTCGACATTTTTGGGGCGTCAGTGCCGCAGGCGCCCCAAGCCGCGGAAGCTCCACGGCAGTCATACCCGCGGAACGCTGGGCCAGTCCACCTCGTCTTCCGGCAGCACCCAGGGCTCCGTGAGCGCCGCCGTTCGCCATTCGCCCCAAGCCGGCAGCGCCACGACCGCATCCATGTAGGCGCGCGCCGCCGGGGCGACGGCGACCGCATAGGTGTGGAAGCGTGAGACCACCGGCGCGTACATGGCATCGGCGGCGCCGAAAGCCCCGAACAGGAAGGGCCCGCCCGCCCCGAAACGCGTGCGGCAATCCGTCCACATCGCCTCGATGCGCCGTACGTTCGCTTCCGCTTCGCGGGTGAGATCACGCCGGATGACGGGGCGCCACATGTTCATCGGCAGGTGGCGGCGCAGCGGCACGAAACCCGCATGCATTTCCGCCGCTATGGCGCGGGCATGGGCGCGCGCCGCTGCATAGGCCGGCCAAAGCCCGGCCTGCGGAAATTTCTCGGCGAGATATTCCAGGATCGCGAGCGACTCCCACACCTTCACGTCGCCGTCGGCGAGCGCCGGCACCTTGCCGGTGCCCGACACCTTGGTCAGGCGCTCCTTGAATCCCGTGGCATTGAGCGAGATCACCTCCTCCTCGAAAGCGATGCCCGCGACCTTCATGGCGATCCATGGGCGCAGCGACCACGACGAATAGTTCTTGTTGCCGATGACGAGCTTGAGTGCCATCCGGGCGCCCTACAGCATTTTCCGGCGCGGCGGAACCCGCTTCGCCGCAGAAAACGCGGCGACCAGACCAGTTAAAGGAAACAGCCTCGATTCGACCAACGGCGAACCACGCTAGCCTGCGCGTGCAGCGATCGGGGCTTCGACCGGGCCGCCGGCCGCCTTCCAGGCGCCGAAGCCCCCGGCGATATGGGCGACCGGCTTGAGCCCCATCCGTTGCGCCGTCTCGGTCGCCAGCGCCGAGCGCTGGCCGGCCGCACAGAAGAACACGAAGCGCTTGTCCTGCGCGAACACGGGCTTGTGATACTTGCTCTGCGGATCGATCCAGAATTCGAGCATCCCGCGCGGGCAGTGAAAGGCGCCGGGCACGCGACCCTCCCGGTTGAGCTCGCGAATGTCGCGCAAGTCGACGAACACCATGTCGTCGCTGCCGTGCAGGGCGCGCGCCTCATCGGCGGTAAGCGTCTCGATCGCGCGCTCGGCCGCCTCGACCAGCGCTTGGACATGCGTGGTGATGGTTTGCGGCATCGCTTTGCTCCGTAGCTTCCGCAGATGTGGGCCGGGCGGCGCGGCGCCGTCAAGCCCGTCGGTTCCGCTCCGGCAAGCTCGATGCTCCCGCGCATTTTCGGCGCAATCCGCGGCGGTGGACAAGTCAAACCCGCCGCGAGAGCCCGGTCTCAGCGACCGTCCGGCACCGGCGCGGGAAACAGCGCCGAGCTCGTCCCCATCAGCCAGTAGATCAAGAGACCCACCCATTCGCGCACGGCGGTATCGGTACGTCGCAAGCCGTCGCCGACCGTGCCAAACGGCCGCAACGCATCGCTGCTTCCATCCGTGCGCCAGTCGACCGGATACGGCTCGACGACGAAACCCGCCCTGCGAAAGATGCCGACCGCCCGCGGCATGTGATACGCGGAGGTCACCAAGAGCCAGTGCTCGCCCGGCTGCGGCCGTGCGAGATCCTTGGAGAGGATTGCGTTCTCGAGTGTGTTGCGCGAGCGGTCCTCGAGCAGGACGCGCCGGCGCGCGATGCCGAAGCTCTCGAACAAGCGCAGCGCGAATTCGGCCTCGGAACCCTCGTCGAAAATCAGCGCGCCGCTCCCGCCGGAAAACAGGATGCGCGCGCTGGGATAACGCCGCGCCAAGTCCGCCACGACGGTCAGGCGTTCGGCCGCCTCGTTGAGCGCAACCTCATCGCGCGCCGCCGACACGTCGGGAGAGATCGCGCCGCCGAGCACGACGATGCCTGTGGGCGCGCCGCGCGCCGGATCCCACGGCGGAAAGCGGTCCTCCAGCGGTATGATCAGCGCATTGCCGAGAGGCGACAGGCCGAGGATCGCGAGGACGATCAGGCTCGCGACGGCGAGCCGCCGGCCGGCGCGCGCAAAGCGCGTCGGCAGCAGCAGGAGGCCGAGGATTCCGATCGAAATCGCGAGGTTCGAGGGGATGGCGAAGAAGCCCAGGATCTTCGAGATCACGAAGAACATGTGCGCATACCCGGATGTGCCATTCGGCGGCTAAGCAGAGATTCTCTGTTTGACCAACGGATTGATGTTTCGCTCGGTGTTCAAGGCAGTTACGGCGGCGTGGATGGCGCGATTCAAGGCCTCGGCGTCGGTAAAGGTCTGGTGCGCCAGATGATG
>JBAUOM010000245.1:0-2980 GCA_049579765.1 Xanthobacteraceae bacterium | reverse complement strand
ACACTAGGTTGCGCGGAAAAATGGTGCCTAGCCAAGCCGACATGACCGGAACCGAAAGACCTATCAGGGCGCGGCGAGCGACGCCAGCAGCGCGTCTCGTTGCCGTCGCGACCGCGGCCGTGTTGTTGGGCACGAGCCTTCCGGCGCGGGCACAGAGGGGCCCGCCGATCATCCGCGACGCGGAGATCGAGCAATTGCTGAAGGAATATACCCAGCCCCTGCTGCGCACCGCTGGGCTTGCCAAGCAGAACGTGCAGGTCGTCATCATCAACGACCGTTCGTTCAACGCCTTCGTCGCGGACGGCCGACGCATCTTCGTCAACGGCGGCGCGCTCCTGGAATCGGAGACGCCGAATCAGATTATCGGCGTGCTCGCGCACGAGACCGGTCACATCGCCGGCGGACATCTGGCGCGGCTGCGCGAGGCCATGGCGGCGGCGACGACGCAATCGATCATCGCCATGCTGCTCGGCGTCGGCGCCATGGTAGCAGCCGGCAGCAGCGGCGCCTCCGGTCTGGGCCAAGCCGGCGCCGCCGCCCTCGCCGGGCCGACCCAGGCGATCCAGAACACGATGTTCGGCTACATGCGGGCGCAGGAAGAACAGGCCGACCGCGCCGGCGTCAAGTTTCTCACCGCCACCGGACAGTCGCCCAAGGGCATGTACGAGACCTTCAAGCGTCTGGCCGACCAGACCCTTTACCAAGTCCGCGGGGCCAACCCCTATCTGCAGACCCACCCGCTGCCGAGGGAGCGCGTGGCGGCGCTGGAAGGCTTGGCGCGGAGCAGCCCCTATTGGGACCACAAGGATCCGCCGGCGCTGCAGGCGCGGCACGATCTGATGCGCGCCAAGCTCGTCGGCTTTCTCGAGCGGCCGGATGCGGTCGCGCGCCGCTATCCGCCGAGCGACACCTCGCTCGCCGCTCGCTATGCACGCGCGATCGCCGCCTATCGCTACTCCGATCCGCGCGCCGCGACCGCATCGATCGACGCGCTCATCCACGCGCAGCCGCAGAACCCCTACTTCCACGAGCTCAAGGGACAGGCGCTGTTGGAGGCCGGCAAGCCCGCCGAGGCGATTGCGCCGCTGCGTCAAGCGGTTGCGCTCGCGCCCAACCCGACGCTGATCCAGATCATGCTCGGCCAGGCGCTCGTGGCCACGCGCGACCGCGCGCATGTCGATGAGGCGATATCGATCCTGCGCGCGGCGCTGACCCGCGAATCCGAATCGCCCGAGGCCTATAGCCAGCTGGCGATGGCCTTCGGCCTCAAGAACGACCTGCCCAATGCCGATCTCGCCTCCGCGCAGGCGGCCTATCTGCGCGGCGACATCAGGACCGCGCGCGAGATTGCCGCGCGGGCCAAAGCGCGCTTTCCGGTGGGCTCGCCCGGTTGGGTCAAGGCCGACGATCTCGCCAGCTTGAAACCGCCGCGGAGCGCGCTGCGCCGCTGATCACGAGGACGAACGACGATGAACCTTGCCCCGCGCCCATTCGTTGCCGCGCTGTTCGCGATGCTCACAGCCCTGGCGGCCGCCGCGCCGGCGCGCGCGGAACCCTTCACCGCGCAACAGCGCAGCGAAATCGAGGGCATCATCAAGGACTACCTGCTGACCCACCCCGAGCTCTTGCAGGACGTGATGAACGAGCTCGACAAGCGGCAGTCGCAGGCGGAGGCGGAAAAGCATCGTGCCGCCGTGGCCGAGAACCGTGCCACGATTTTCTCTTCCCCGCGCCAGGTCACGCTGGGCAACCCCCAAGGCGACGTCACCGTGGTCGAGTTCTTCGATTACAATTGCGGCTATTGCAAGCGCGCCATGAGCGACATGCTCGACCTCATCAAGACCGACGGCAAGCTCAAGTTCGTGCTCAAGGAATTTCCGGTCCTCGGCGACGGCTCGGTGCAGGCGGCGCAGGTCGCCGCGGCGGTGCGCATGCAGGACAAGAGCGGCAAGAAATATCTCGAGTTCCATCAGAAGCTGCTCGGCGGCCGCGGCCAGGCCGACAAGGCGCGCGCGCTCGCGGTGGCGAAGGAGATCGGCCTCGATGTCGCGCGCATCGAAAAGGACATGGCGAGCGAGGAGGTCAAAGCCACGATCGAGGAGAATTTCAAGCTCGCCGAGGCGCTCGGCCTCAACGGCACGCCGAGCTACGTCGTGGGCGGCGACGTCGTGGTCGGCGCCGTCGGCCTCAATACGCTCAAGGAAAAGGTCAACTCCGCGCGCTGCGGCAAGCCGTCGTGCTGAACCACCGCGCACGAAGCGTCTTCCGCCGATGAAGCGGTCGCCGCCGGGCGCGTGACCGCAAGTTCGAAATCAGCGGCTCGCCGCCCCGGGACCGCCGGCATCGGCTGAGCCCGGGTACGCGGTGGCGCCCGTCACCGGGCTTCGGCTTCCCCTTTGCGCGCGAGGTCCCTATAAAGCGGGACACCCACTTGGTCGGGGTGCCGGACCGTCCATGGCGCAAACCGTTTACGTCCTCAACGGCCCCAACCTCAATCTCCTCGGCACGCGTGAGCCCGAAACCTATGGCCGCGCCACGCTCGAGGACGTGGAAAAGCTCTGCCGCGAAGCGGCCCGGCGGCACGACTTCGAGGTCACGTTCCGGCAATCGAACCACGAGGGCGAGATCGTCGATGCGATCCACGCCGCCGCCGCCGAGAAGGCCGCCGGTATCATCATCAATGCGGGCGCCTATACCCATACCTCGGTGGCGATCCGCGATGCGATCGCCGCGGTCGACGTCCCGGTGATCGAGGTCCACATCAGCAACGTCTTCGCGCGCGAGCGTTTTCGCCACCGTTCCCACATCGCGCCGGTGGCCGAGGCGAGCTTGTGCGGCTTCGGCGTCCACGGCTATGCGCTGGCGATCGACGGCTTGGCCGCGCTGCTCGGCGCGCGCCGCAAGGGCTGACGCCATGGCCGGCGAACGCAAGAACAAGGAGGCCTCCAAGCCCAAGCCCGCCGTCGATCACGAGCTGATC
>JBAUOM010000244.1:0-3681 GCA_049579765.1 Xanthobacteraceae bacterium | reverse complement strand
GGCGCCTGGAGCGCCTTCACGACATCGTCGATCGACGAAAGCGCCGCCGCCACCTTGTCGGAAGAGAACGGCATCGCGCCTACAAGGTCGAAATCTCTGGTCATCTCGCCACCATCTCGGTCGGGGGTCGCTCGGTGGTCGCCGACTGGACGGCGTCACCGCTCTCGAGGAGGCTACGCGGCCGCCGTTCCGCGCGGTGTGACCGGCGTCACAAAAGCGTCGATCGGCTTTTGACTCGCCGATCGGCGCGGTGCGACTGTGCGAGGTTCGAAGGAGCGGCTCGCGCCGCGCGAGCCCCGCCGATGGTTCATGCCACCTGGCGGATGTGGCAGGGTTCCGCACCTGGATTGGCTACGGGAGACTCCGATGAAATTGACGCCCGGCCGGGCACGCGACGTGGTGTTTGGGCTCGCTATTGTGTGCCTGGTCATTCTCCTGGGGATCGGCCTGGCGGTGTGGTGGATCGAATAGTGCGGCAAGGCGATGCGGGCCGAACGCCGGGCATCCCGCGTTCACGAACTTTTGGCTTGCCCGCGCCCGACGATTTGCTGCACCGGGCAGGGCGCGGTGGCAACAGAGCATCCGCGGTGTTACCTTGCGACCGAGGCGGACAAGCTCGCCGTGTCCGGTCGATCGTGGCTTCGGGAAGGTCGAAACACGCCGCGACGGCCGCCTGCGCGCGCGTGATCGCTGCCCAAGAGATCTCCGGCCGGGTTCGGCGATATGGATATTCCGGGAACCTGTCCTGCGCCCGCGATTGCTCGCAGCGGACTCCACGATCACCTCATTCTCAAGACAGGAGCATTCCCCATGACGGAGCCGGCGGCAGCGGGGCAGGCCCCCAACAGCACCGCGACGACCGCGTCGTGAGCGCGGTCGCGACCAGCGCGGCGGCGGAGGCGACGGCCGTGCCCGCCAGCCGAACGGCGCCCCCCGCGAGCCTGGTGATCTTCGGCGCAGCCGGCGATCTCACCAAGCGCCTGGTGGTGCCGGCGCTCTATCACCTCGTGCGCGCCGGCAGATTGCCGGACGGGTTCTCGATCATCGGTATCGATCTCGCCAACCAGACCAGCGAAGACTGGCGCCAGCATCTGACCGAGATGATGCGCGCCGGCGAAGCGATCGACGAGCAGGTCTGGGGGTGGCTCGCCAGCCGCATGCAATACATGCAAGGCGACATCACGAAGCCCGAGACGTATCGCCAACTGGCGGCGCTGCTAAGGCAACGGGAAGGGCAGGGCGGGAGCGCCAACGTGGTGTTCTATCTGGCCGTGGCCGACCGCTTCTTCGCGCCGGTGATCGAGCAGCTCGGCCACGCCGGGCTCGTCCGGCAATCGCAGGATGCATGGCGACGGGTCATCATCGAGAAACCGTTCGGGCACGACCTCCCTTCTGCCGAGGCGCTCAACGCGCAGGTCCTCAAGGTGCTGTCGGAGGACCAAGTCTATCGGATGGATCATTTTCTCGGCAAGGAAACGGTCCAGAACATCCTGGTGTTGCGCTTCGCCAACGGCATCTTCGAACCGCTGTGGAATCGCGACCATGTCGACCATGTCCAGATCACCGCCGCGGAGACCGTCGGGGTCGAGCGTCGCGGCCGGTTCTACGAGCGAACCGGCGCCTTGCGCGACATGGTGCCGAACCACCTTTTCCAGCTGCTCGGCATGATCGCGATGGAGCCGCCGATCTCCTTCGATGCCGACGCCGTGCGCGCCAAGAAGACCGAGGTCTTCCGCGCCGTTCGTCCGCTGTCGCCGGCCGACGTCGTGCGCGGGCAATACGGCGCAGGAAAGGTGCTCGGCCAGCCGGCTCAGGCCTACCGGCACGAGCCCGATGTCGCCCCGGATTCGATGACCGAGACCTATGTTGCGCTCAAGCTCGGCATCGACAACTGGCGCTGGGCCGGCGTCCCGTTTTACCTCCGCACCGGCAAGCACCTGTCGTCGCGCACGACCGAGATCGCGGTTCAGTTCCGCCAGGCGCCCTACGCGTTGTTCCGCGACACGCCGGTCGAGCGCCTGCCCGCCAACATCCTGACGCTGCGTATTCAGCCCGACGAGGGGCTGTCGATCAGCTTCAGCGCCAAGCGGCCCGGTTCCGATATCGAGATCGCCGGCGTCGCGATGAACTTTTCCTATAGCGACTATTTTCCGCCGCTCGCGGTGGTCGGCTACGAAACGCTGATCTATGACTGCCTGATCGGCGACGCTACGCTGTTCCAGCGCGCCGACACGGTCGAGGCGGCCTGGAGCGCCGTCCAGGGCGTGCTTGATTTCTGGGCGGCCAATCCTGCCCGCGACATCGCAGGCTACGCGGCCGGCAGCGCAGGCCCCGCCGCCGCCGATGAATTGCTCGCGCGCGAGGGCCGGGCCTGGCTGCCGATCGGGGCCGACGGCGCGCGCAGGGGGAAGGGCGCATGACGCGGCTGCGCGAAACTCCTCGCCGAAGGCCGCCAGGGATTCGAGGTGACACATGAAGGCGACCCGAACCGTGCATGATCTGGGTCAGAGCCTCTGGCTCGACAACATCACGCGCAACCTGTTGAGCACCGGCACGCTGCGGCGCTACATCGACGATCTGTCGGTGACCGGGCTCACATCGAACCCCACCATCTTCGACCATGCGATCAAGAACAGCGGCGACTACGACGCCGCCATCCGCGCGCAACTCAAGGACGGCAAGTCCGGGGAAGACCTTTTCTTCGAGGTGGCGCTGGACGACATTACGCGCGCCGCCGACCTGTTCCGCCCGGTGCACGACCGGACCTGCGGCGTGGACGGTTGGGTATCGCTCGAAGTCTCGCCGTTGCTGGCGCACGACACCAAAGCCACGCTCGCCGAGGTCAGGGATCTGCACGCCCGCGCGGGGCGTCCCAATGTCCTGATCAAGATTCCCGGAACCAAGGAAGGCTTGCCCGCGATCGAAGAGGCGATCTTTGCCGGCGTGCCCGTGAACGTCACGTTGTTGTTCTCGGCCGAGCAGTATTCGGCGGCGGCCGAAGCTTTCTTGCGTGGCGTCGAACGGCGCATCGAGGCCGGGCTCCCGCCGGCTGTGGGCTCCGTGGCCTCGGTCTTCATCAGCCGCTGGGACGTCGCCGTGATGGGCAAGGTGCCGCCCGCCCTGAACGACCGGCTCGGCATCGCAGTCGCCAAACGCACGTACAAGGCGTATCGCGCTTTGCTCGATTCGCCGCGCTGGCTGCGCGCCTGCAATTTCGGCGCTCGCCCGCAGCGCCTGCTGTGGGCCAGCACGGGGACCAAGGACCCCAAGGCGTCCGACATCCTGTACGTCAAGGCGCTGGCGGCGCCTTTCACCGTGAACACCATGCCCGAGGCCACCTTGAAGGCTTTCGCCGAGCACGGCGAGGTCGGCCCGGCGCTGCCGGCGGACGGCGGCGACTGCGAACAGGTGCTGGCGCAGTTCGCGGACGCCGGCGTCGACGTCAATGCCCTGGCCGCCCGGCTGCAGGATGAGGGAGCCAAGTCGTTCGTCAAATCCTGGGACGACTTGATGGAGGTGATCGGGTCCAAATCCGCCTTGCTCAAGGCGTCCGGCTAGGGCCTGTCCTCAATTAGCGGATTCCCAAGTTGGAATCCTGATGATTCATGGAGGGTCAGCTGATTCGAGAGGCTGACCCATGCGCCGCTATGGCATACGTGACGACCAATGGGACCGGATTAA